>DASYRO010000557.1:0-1523 GCA_036004385.1 Candidatus Acidiferrales bacterium | reverse complement strand
ACTGAGCATGTTTATTCAGCCCTGCACCGGCTCTGCCGCGCTAGATCTTTGGTTGTCAGCTAACGATTCGTTGACCCGCCGCGAATCGAATCGTAGGATGGCGGGCGATTACTTGTGGAGGCGTCCGATGCGCCGAAACTTCATGTTCTCCATTTGCGCGCTGGTGATTTTTATTTCTGTGGCGTTTTCACAAGCGCCGCAGATTGACACCAGCATCTTTGTCTCCGAGAAGAACGTCATGGTGCCGATGCGCGACGGCATCAAGCTGGCCACGGACCTGTACTTTCCCGCGCGCGGCGGCGTGCGCATCGAAGGCAAATTTCCCGCAATCATGGAGCGCACGCCGTATGACAAAAATGGAGCAGCCCGCGGGCGCGGCGCGCTGTGGGCCAGCCGCGGATACGTATACGTCTCGCAGGATACCCGCGGGCGATTTGCCTCCGAAGGCGTCTGGCACATGATGACCGACGACGTCGCCGACGGCTACGACACGGCCGCGTGGATCGTCAAGCAACCGTGGAGCGACGGCGGATTCGGAATGGAAGGCGGCTCGTACGTCGGCGGCACGCAGCACGCCATGGCGCTCGCGGGCGCGCCCGGACTGAAAGCGATCATCCCGGTGGACGCGGTTTCCAACGCCGGCTATTTCGGCATGCGCAATGGCGGCGCGTTCGAGCTCCGCTTCATGAATTGGATCTTCACGATTGGAGGGCCCAATGGCAGCCGCGCCGCGCGCGATCCGGCCACACAAGCCGTGCTGGCCGAAGCGGGTAAGAACGTGCGTCAGTATTTGCAGAGCTTGCCGCTGCGCAAAGGCACGACGCCGATTCGCCTCGCGCCGGAATACGAAGACTGGCTCGTGTACGCGATGGGCCACGGAGAAAATGATTCCTTTTGGAAGCAACCGGGCCTCAACGTCGTGGACACAGTCGCGAAGTATAAAGATGTCCCCGTGTACGTAGTAGGGGGCTGGTACGACTCCTGGGCGCGCCCGACGATGATGACCTACGCCGCGCTGGCCAAGAACAAGAAGGGCCCAATTAAATTAATCATGGGTCCGTGGATTCACGGCCGCAACAGCAGCACGGGTCAGGGACAAGTGGAATTCGGCGCGGAATCCGCGATCCGCTATTCCGATTTTCAGGCGCGGTGGTTCGACCGCTGGCTGAAAGGAACGCAGAACGGCGTGGATAACGAAGCGCCGGTGAAAATTTTCGTCATGGGCGGCGGCAGCGAAGCGAAGGCGGGCGACCGCCATATGCACGGCGGCCACTGGCGCGAGGAAAAAGAATTTCCGCTTGCGCGCACCAAGTACACGCCCTATTACCTGCACGCGGATGGCTCGCTCAGCCCGTCGAAACCGAAGGAATTGAAAAGCAAAACCAGCTACGATTTCGACCCGCGCAACCCCGTGCCCACCATCGGCGGAAACATCTCCTCCGGCGACGGCATCATGCTGCAAGGCGCGTGGGACCAGAAGTGCGGCGAGCACGTCTGGAATTGCAAAGATAATCTGCCGCTTT
>DASYRO010000556.1:0-13700 GCA_036004385.1 Candidatus Acidiferrales bacterium | reverse complement strand
CTTACCGCCGTGCGCGGCCCGCTGCCGCTGGCGCTGCTGCTGGAGCAGACGGGCGTCTCGCGCTCCGTCGTCACGCGCCTGGAATCGCAGGGCAAGTTGAAATCCTGGGAAGAGCCGCTGGCAGCGGAAGAAAATATTTTTGAGGCCGATTTCGAGCCGCCCGCCAACACGCTGAATCCCGATCAACAGATCGCGCTGGATGAAATCGGAAAATGGCTGGCTGCCGGAGAATTTACCGTCGGCCTGCTCTATGGCGTCACGGGAAGCGGCAAGACGGAAGTTTACCTGCGCGCGGTCGCCGCCGCGCTCGAACTTGGCCGCGCCGCGCTCGTGCTTGTGCCGGAAATTGCGCTAACGCTGTGGATGGGCCGCTTGTGCCGCGCGATGTTTGGCGAGGGCGTCGCCGTGCTGCACAGCGCTCTGCCCGATGCGGAGCGCGCGCGGGGATGGTGGCGTGTGCGCCGCGGCGAAGCCCGCGTCGTTGTCGGCACGCGCTCGGCCGTTTTCGCGCCGCTCGAAAATCCCGGTCTCATCATCGTGGACGAGGAACAGGAATCCAGCTACAAGCAGGAAGATACGCCGCGCTACAACGGGCGGGACACCGCCATCGTCCGCGCCAAACTCGAAGGCGCGGTCGCGCTGCTGGGCTCCGCCACGCCATCGCTGGAAAGTTTTCAGAATGCGCGCACGGGAAAATATCACCTACTTGAGCTCGGCGCCCGTGTCGCCGGGCGCCCGCTCGCGCCGGTGACAGTTGTGGACATGCGCGAGGATTTTCGCCGCACGCACAAAGCTGCGCCGCTCGGCGAATCCTTGCGCGCCGCCATTGCCGCGCGCCTCGCCGGAGGCACACAGGCGCTCATACTAATGAACCGCCGCGGCTATTCGTGGTTCGCGCTTTGCCGGAGCTGTGGCGCGAGCGTGCAGTGCGAAAATTGCAGCATCGCGCTGACGTTCCACAAGCGCCGCGACCGTCTGGTCTGCCACTACTGCGGATACGCGCGCCCCGTGCCGAAAAAATGCCCGAAGTGCGAATCCCCACACGTCTATTTCGTCGGCGAAGGCGCCGAGCAGGTGGAAGAATATTTACGCCGAGAATACGCGCACGCGCGCATTGCGCGGCTCGACCGCGACGCCGTGCGCACCAAGCGCGAATACCAGAAAATACTCGGCGCATTCGCGTCGGAAAAACTCGACCTGCTGGTAGGCACGCAGATGGTCGCCAAGGGCCACGACTTCCACCGCGTCACGCTCGTCGGCGTGGTCTCCGCCGATTTGCAGCTCGCGCTGCCCGACTTCCGCGCGGCGGAGCGCACGTTTCAATTGCTCACGCAGGTGGCCGGGCGCGCGGGACGCGGCACGCTGGCGGGCGAAGTCCTCGTGCAGACGTACTATCCCGAACATTACGCCATCCAGTTCGCAGCGAAGCAGGATTATTCGGCGTTCTTCGAACGGGAATTGAATTTCCGGCGAATGATGCACTACCCGCCGTTCACCGCGCTGGCCAGCGTTATCGTGCGCGACGCCAAGATTGAGACCGCCATCCGCTGGGCGCGCGCCATCGAAAGTTTTCTGCTGCCGCACGCCGCGCAGGGACTGAAAATTCTCGGGCCGGCTTCTGCGCCGCTGGCCCGCCTGAGGCGGGAATACCGTTTTCAATTCTTGCTGAAATCGCCCAAGCGCGCGCTGCTGACGCGCACACTCTCCGCCTGCCTCGACTTCTGCGCTACAAAGGAAATCCCCGCCGACGCCGTTCTCGTGGACGTTGATCCGGTAAGCCTAATGTGACGCCACCGAGGGCGCAGCAGGCAGCGCCTCTACGACTTCTTCCGCCAAATGAAATACGCCGGTAAGCCCGCCACAATTACGCCGATACCCACTGCCGCTTCGACCGGCGATGCCGTGCTGTTCTTGGCGAAGAACGTGGAGTAGATCGTGTTTATCACGAGCGCCGCAGCGGCAAGCACAAACAGTAGCGGCGTCCACGGGTATCCGGGCACGCGGTAGGGCCGCTCCGCGTGCGGCTCTTTCGCGCGGTACACGAACACGCACGCCGCAGCCAGCCCGTAAAAAATCCAACCGGAAAAAATCACGTAGGTGAAGAGTTTCTGGAACGTGCCGCTCAGCGCCAGCACCGCCGACCACAGCGCGCCAATCACAATGGCCAGCGCCGGCGTGCGGAAACGCGGATGCACTTCCGAAAGCTTCTTAAAGAAGAGTCCGTCGGCAGCCATCGCGTAGTACACGCGCGGCGCGGTCAATTGAATGCTGTTGGCCGCGCTGAACGTGGACACCATAATCGCCAGCGCGACCAGCTTGGCCAGCGCCGGACTGAGCACGCGGCTCACCGACGTCGCCGCCACCGTATCCGTTGCCGCTGTTTCCGCCGGGCCGAGCGCGACGATATAGGCGAGGTTGGCCACGATATACAGCGCAATTAAAAAAAGAATTCCGCCAAGAAACGCCCGCGGATAATTTTTCTGCGGGTCAATGGCTTCGCCGGCGCTGAACGTGGCGAACTGCCAGGCTTCGTAAGCCCACAGCGCGCCAATCATGGCCACGCCCGCCTGGGAAAGCAGCGCGCCGGAAATTTTTGCGGGGAAGAGCGACGCGGTGAGCGCGTGATAGTTTCGTCCCATCACCAGCAGCCCTGCACTGATGAGTATGACCGCGCCGGCTTTGATCAGCGTGGAGACGTTCTGCACGTCCGCGCTGCGGCGTGCGCCGCGCACGTTGATCACCGCAATCACGGCGATCATCGCCAGGGAAACGATTTTTCCGCCGGCCTCACTGACGGGCACAATTTCGCCGAAGTATTTGCTGAAGGCCACGGAAAGCGTCGCAGTCGCGCCGGTGGCGATGACGAAGAACAGCGTCCAGCCGTACAAAAATGCGGGGATGGGGCCGAAGCAATCGCGGAGGAAAACGTAAATTCCGCCGGCTTTCGGTTTCATCGCCGTCATCTCGCCGTAGCTCAACGCGCCGAGCAGCGAGACGATTCCGCCGACCAGCCATACGAGCATGGCCACGCCGACGGAGCCATCTACCTGCCGCAGGATTGCTCCGGGTACCAGAAAAATCCCCGAGCCGATCACCGCGCCAATCACCAGCAGCAACAGGTCGCGGAATCCCAGCGTGCGCGCCAGCGTGGTCAATGTGATTTCCTCGATGAAGAATTTTGGAATGCGTCGCTTTGAGCCGCGCGAATGATACCGCAATTCGAAAAACGAAAAACGAAAAACGGCGGCCTACTGCAGGCGCGAGTCGCATGGCAAGGTGCTGCAAGCGAGGGGAAAGCAGTGGAAGGCAAGGCGGAAGCAAGCTTCCGCACTCCAAGGCGCTTCGCGCTGGCCGTTTAATCCAAAATCGTAAAGGGAATGGGCATGAAGCACAGCGCGAAGATTGCCAGGGCTACGACGGCCCACACTCGGCGCTGCGCGTCAATCGGCTCCCAGCGGTCGAGCAGCGGCGGGTGGCGGAATCCCAGCGAAAGCAGCAGCAATCCCCAGAATCCCCAGCCGGGCCACTGGTTGGCGAGCTCGTGCGGCACTCGCACGCCAAACGAAGCCAGCAGCGCCGGCCCTCCGAGCAGGATTAGCGTCGCGGCCACGGCCAGCGAAATCTGCCGGTGCCGTTCGCTGGCTACGCTGTACACGATGTGTCCGCCATCGAGCTGGCCCGCGGGAATCAAGTTGAGCGCAGTGGCAAACAATCCGACCCATGCCGCGCGTCCGACGGGATGCAGGAAAATATTTTCCACCGGCACGCCGGGCCGCAGGACGGCGGCGAGCAAACGTTCCAGCAGGGGATGTCCCCAAAAAATCGTGGTATTCACTTGCGCCGCGGGAATCACTTTGGAGTAAGCAATCGCCAGAGCCAGCGCCGGCAGCGCAAACAGGAATCCGACGACGGGGCCCGCCAGCCCCACATCGAACAGCGCTTTGCGGTTCACAATCGGCGAGCGAATGCGTATGAACGCGCCCATCGTACCGATGAGCGTCGGCGCGGGGATGAAATACGGATAGCTGGCGGCGATGCCGTAGAAGCGGCAAGCATAGAAATGTCCCAGCTCGTGCGCGAGCAGGATGCCCAGCAGCGTGAACGAAAACGGCAGGCCGAGCAGCAGCAGTCCGGGTTGCGTCGCGACTTGCGCGTAGAAACCGAATAGGTCGAAGCCGCTCGAAAACGGCGCCTGGTTATTCGCGTACGCGACGGCGAACTGCGCGCCGACGGCCAGCGTGCTGATGACGGTCAGCAGAAAGAGCGTGACGGCCAGCAGCAGCGAGCCGCGCCGCCGCGGGTACGCAGCAGACCAGCCGTACGATGGCCTGGCCCGCACGGCGTACACGTCCACCACGCGAGCCGCGTGGTCTGAGCCATTGTCACCGTTCATAGCCGTTTGGATGCGCCTGAGCCTGCGCGGGACGTTTGCTGGGAAGGATTACGCCGGCCCGTTTCGGACTGCCTATTTCTTCTCCGGCTCCGTCAGCTCCTGAAGTTCTTTGCCGGGCTTGAAGCGCACTGCCTTGCCGGGCGGGATGCTGACTTCCTCGCCGGTGCGGGGGTTGCGGCCGATGCCGGTTTTTCGCGGCTTGACGTTGAACACGCCGAAGCGGCGCAGTTCGATGCGGTCGCCGCGGCCCAGCGCGTTCTTCATGGCTTCGAACACGGTTTCCACGGCCTGCTCGGCCTTGGTGCGCGTAATTTTTTCGCCGAGGGTGGCCACAACGGCGTTCACCAGGTCAATTTTGATCACGACGGCACCCCGTTTGCTCAAAAAAGCTGGCCTATGCTATGCACCCCGCCGCAGGTTGTCAAGCAACCTGCGCTGTACTACACTGCGCTGCCCTTGCTTCCTACGCACCCGGACTTGTTTGTTCTTTCGAGCGGAGCCCGCCCGGCGCAGCGAGGAATCTGATTTGTGGGTCGCGGCTTTAGCCGCGACTTTTGTCGCAGCAGGGGCAGGGGCTTTAGCCCCTGAGGAGTGAATTAATCTTTCGTATGGAGGCCGGCATGTCGGTGAAGTCCGATCGCTGGATTCGCAAAATGTCGCTCGAGCATCACATGATCGAGCCGTTCGAAGAAAAACAGGTGCGCGACGGTGTGATCAGCTACGGCGTCTCTTCATACGGCTACGATATGCGTGTCTCCGACGAATTCCGCATCTTCACCAACGTCAACTCCACCATGGTGGACCCCAAACGCTTCGACGCGCGCGCGTTCGTGGAATTCAAGGGCGACGTGTGCATCATTCCGCCGAACTCCTTCGCGCTGGCGCGATCGGTGGAGTATTTCCGCATCCCGCGCAACGTGCTGACCATCTGCGTGGGCAGGTCAACCTACGCGCGCTGCGGGATCATCGTCAACGTCACGCCCTTCGAGCCGGAATGGGAAGGATTCGTCACGCTGGAAATTTCGAATACCACGCCGCTCCCCGCGAAGATTTATGCCAATGAAGGACTCTGCCAGGTGATCTTCTTCGAATCCGACGAAGTCTGCGAAGTCTCTTACAAGGACAAGAAGGGAAAGTACCAGGCGCAGCAGGGCATCGTGCTGCCGCGAATCTAGCGTACCGCCGGCTGGAAGCCGGCGCCTTGGAGTGCTCTCCCGAAGCTGCGGGATTTCTCCCGCCTTGCCTTGAGCATCCACACCGAGCGTTGTCATCCCGAGGCCCGGACCTGTCGGGCCGAGGGATCTGCTTTAATCCCCGCTCGCATTATTTTCGCGGATCGGAATTTGCGAGGATCGCCTTCGTCTGCGCATCACGGAATTTCCGGATGGCATCGCGATACTGAGGATGTTTGCCGGAAAGGATCGCCGCGGCAAGAAGAGCCGCATTCACCGCGCCGGCTTTGCCGATGGCCAGCGTCCCCACAGGGATTCCCGCCGGCATCTGCACCGTCGAGAATAGGGAGTCAATTCCCTTGAGCGACTTCGATTCCATGGGCACGCCGAGCACGGGCAGCAGCGTCTTCGCCGCGGTGACGCCTGCGAGGTGCGCCGCGCCTCCCGCCGCCGCGATAATGACTTCCAGGCCGCGCTTCTCCGCCGACGCGGCATATTCTGCGTGTTGCCTCGGCGTGCGGTGCGCGGAGAGTACGCGCGCCTCGTAGGGCACGCCCAGTTTGTCCAGAGTCTCGCCGCAACTGGCCATCGTCTTCCAATCCGACTTCGAGCCCATGATCACTCCGACCAGCGGCTTTGCGGCTGCCTTCATCTCGCACTCCTCGCTCTATCAATCACTCGATCGCGAATCGCTCAATTTTGTGAAAACATCCTCAACCCAATCACCCCTGCAATAATCATCGCGATGCAGGCCAATCTTGCTGCATGCCGGGATTCGCCGAACAAAATCATGCCCAGCGCTGCCGTGCCGATGGCGCCGATGCCCGTCCAAATTGCGTACGCCGTGCCGATGGGCAACTGCCGCGTGGCCTGACCCAGCAGAATCACGCTGGCCGTGCCTGTCGCCAGCACGTACACGCTCGGCCACAGGCGCGTGAATCCCTGCGTGGATTTCAATCCCACCGCCCACGCCACTTCAAACGCGCTCGCAAGGAGCAAATAGAACCAGGCCATGTGCACATCCCCTTCGGGCGGCCTTCCGCCGCAGGCGATTTTACGCGAGGCGCCTATAATTTGCTTGTGCTGCAAATAAAAACTACTCGGACGGGGGTCGCAGCAATTGGAGGGGATAACCTAGTTTCCGCCAACCATCGAAGCCGCCCTCGAGCGGCCGCACACGTTCAATGCCTCTTTTGCGTAGTAGCAGCGCCACACGGGCGCTGGAAGCTTCGTTGGGTCAAGTGCAGTAGAGCACCACGTCGCGGTCTCGCGGGATTACCTCATGGTGCTCGTCCAGTTCGTCGGGACTTATCATCACCGCGCCGGGAATCGTGTTCGGCTCGGCCTCAAAATCCAGCGACTGCCGCAGGTCCACCACCACGATCTGTTCCCCAGCATCCATTTTTCTTTTGAGTTCCTCCGGGCCGATCCGCGCGATGCGCAGTTTCCGAAGAAACATCTGCCGCTTATAAAACTTCCACCCGATGTAAGCGCCCAAACCGCCAAGCAGGAGAGCAAACAGCCAGCTACCTAACCGCGCAGCGTAGGCGGCGACGTCCTCCAATTGATTGGTGAAGACATACCCCAATCCGATAAACGACGCAGCCCAGATTAACGCCCCCAGCGCGTCGTAGATCAAGAAACGTGCCGCCTTCATGCGGAATGCTCCGGCCAGCGGCGGCGCGGCCGTGCTGAATCCCGGCACGAATTTCGCCCACAGAAGCGACCTCACACCATGCCTGGCAAATGCATCATGTGTCTGGCGCACACAGGAATCCGGCTCCAGCGATATCCGGCACAAGAAGTTCAAGACTTGTCCGCCACGGCGCCATCCGATTCCGTACCAGATCGTGTCGCTGATTAGCGAACCCACCAGCGCTACCAGCAAGGCGGTGGCGAAACCCAACTTTCCTGCGCCGGCCAGCGCTCCGGCCGCAAGAAGGATCGGAAGCGCCGGCACCGGCAGCCCGATTTGTTCCGCCAGCACCCACACGAATAGCACTGAGTAGCCATGCCGCAGCAGAAATTCGAAAATCTCTTTCATTTCTTCAGCTCCTGGCTTGCGCTTCCTTGCGACGGATGTATACCACTTTCTCCACGGTGGCGACGATTTCGCCCACCGCGTTTGTCAGGTCCACTTGGTAGAGGCGGTCAATGGACGCCGCGCCATCAGCGAGCGCGCGCTCGATAACGCGCAACTCGTCATCGGGCACGGCGAACCGCGCGGTCAGCGTACCCCGGCCGGGCTTCTTGAAATGCACTGTCGCTGCCTTGTCCCATACGATGTACCGCGGCCCGAGCCGATTAATCAACATCACCATGTAGAAGGGGTCCACCGCGCCATAAATGCTGCCGCCGAAAATCGTACCCACATAATTCCGCGTGCGCCAGTTCAGAGGCAGCTTGATGCGGACCTCGCTCCAGTCTGGCGCGATGTACGTCACGCGCCCGCCGGTGCCGCGAAACGCCGGGAAAAAATTGAACGCCCAGCGCATCATGCGCGATCGCAGAGATTCCGCCATCGGAAGGTATCTTATCGTAGGTAGGTGTCTGCGCAGGGGCGCAGCCCCGATGCTTCGGGGCTACGCCCCTACGTGGCGGCATCGCGTCCGCGATGGTTACGCCGCGCGGCGAATCGTTGGCCTGGCTTGCACGGTGGCTTCCACGAGCTTTCCGCGGCGCGCGTCGATCGAAAACGCGCCCGCGCCGTCGGCGATGACCTTTAGAAGCCCGCCCATGATGACGATGTTCTTCATGAAGTGCATAATCTGGTTCAATTGGTCGGGACCTTGCACGGCCCAGAAGTTGTGAAAGGTCAGCGTCGTGGGAATCAGAAACAAGAAGAGCGCCAGCGCGCCCAGCCGCGCGTAGTAGCCGAGCAGAACGCTCAGCGCGCCGCCCAATTCAAATAAGACCGCAATGGGCAGCAGGACTTCAACCATGGGCAGTCCTTTCGACGCCATGGCCGCTTCTGTCCCTGACCAATTGGTGATTTTGCTGAAGCTGCTCATCAAGAACAGGGAACACAGCAGGATCCGCCCTGCGAGTTCAACGTAACGTTGCCAGTTGTAATTCACGCTTATCCTCCGCGGCAATTGCCGAGGCCGGCGGGCTGTTAGTCCGGCAGGTCCAGTAAAATGAGTTCCGCGTCGTCCTTCGCGCGGATGGCGAGTTCTTTCTCCTCGCTGATGCGCGCCTGATCGCCGGCCGCCAGCGCCTGGTTTTTCACGGTTACGCTGCCGGCAATCAAGAAGAGGTACGACTTGCGCCCGGCCGCGCTGTGGTGGACAACCTCCTGGCCGTTTTTAAGCGAGGACAGATAAATCGTCGCGTCCTGATCGATCTGCAAAGTTCCGTGGCCGTTGGCGCCGGAGACGACGGGAAATAGTTTTCCCGCGCGGTCGGCTTGCTTGAATTGTTTCTGCTCCCATCGCGGCGCTTGGTTCTTGGTTCGCGGGAACACCCAGAGCTGCAGCAGGTGCACCGGCTCGTCTTTGGAATGATTGAATTCGGAATGCGTGACGCCGGAGCCCGCGCTCATCACCTGCACTTCGCCGGGCTGGATCACGCCATGGTTGCCCATGCCGTCGCGATGCTCGAGCGCGCCTTGCAGCACGCAGGTGACAATTTCCATGTCGCGGTGCCCGTGCATCGGAAATCCCTGGCCGGGCTGGATGACGTCGTCATTGAATACGCGCAGCGCGCCCCAGTGCACGTTTTTCGGATCGTGGTAAGAATCGAACGAAAAATGCCAGTACGTCTGCAGCCAGCCGAAATCCTGGAAATGCCTGTCGTCCGAGCGAATCACCTGAATCATGATTTTCCTCTCTGCGTTTCCACGCGTATACTGCGTCTCTGCGTTGTCCTCTAGCCTTTCAGGAAGGCCGATGGTTTTCCCCATCCGCCGGTGAACACAAATTCTTCGAGCGGTTTGCGTTTGCGCACCCCGCGATTTCGTTCGCGCAGCTTGTCGGGCAGGGTTGAGTCATCGCCCAGATAACCCAGAGCGATGGCCGCTCCGGGCTCCCAGCCTTCCGGAATGGAAAATTCCCGCCGCGCTTTTTCCGCGTCGAACCCGGCCATCTGGTGCACGAAGAGTCCGAGCGCCGTGCCTTGCAGCGTCAGGCTCGCCGACGCCGCGCCGACGTCGTGCAGCGCGTGCCGGTTGGGCTTGCCGTTTTTGTCGAAGTGGAGTTTGGCCACGCTGAGCATGAGCACGGGAGCGTTCGTGGCCCACGCCTGGTTGCTCTCGACCAGGCAACTGAGCAGCCGCTGGAAATTTTCCGGGTCATCCTTTGTGGCAACCAGGTACACCCAGGGCTGTTCGTTGAAGGAGGACGCCGCCCACCGCGCCGCTTCCAGCACGCTGCGCAGCTTTTCCGGCTCCACGGGCTGCGGAGAAAAAGCCACCGGGCTCCACCGCCGTTCCAGCAATTCATGCAGCGCCAGTCCGTGTTCCGACACGACTGCCATGGCACACTTCCTTTCTGTGTGGCTGGGCTTATCTTTGATGGCCGGGTTTTTAGGGCTGGGGCGCTCGTTGCACAAACTCGACGTCGAGCGTGATGTTCACTTCGTCGCTGACCACCATGCCGCCGCCGTCCAGTGTGCGCGACCAGGTGATCCCAAATTCCTTGCGGTTGATTTTCGTCGTTGCAGTGGCGCCTCGCCGCAAATTGTTTCCCATCTTGATGGCCGGCGTCGGCCCTTCCACCTCGAGCACAACTTCTTGGGTGACGCCGTGAATGGTCAGGTCACCAGTCACTTTCAAGCGCCCTTCGCCCGCGCTGCTCACGCTCTTGGACTTGAATGTGATTGTAGGGTAGGTAGCGACGTCAAGGAAATTGGCGCTTTTCAGGTCCGCATCGCGCCGCGGCTCGCGCGTATCAATGGTCGTCGCGTCAATGGTCACTTCCACGGACGACTTAGTGATGTCCTTCTCGTCCAGTTGCACCGTGCCGGAAAGCTTCTGAAATCCACCGCGCACAGTTGAAATCATCATGTGACGCACGGAAAACTGTGCCGCGGAATGCGCGGGGTCGATCTGCCAGGTGGTCACCTGGGCCGAGCTGGGAAGGGCGACGGCGGCCAGCAATGCCGCTACCCGGAGGATCGATCGCATGGTAGTTCTCCTTTTTCGGTCTGGGATGAGAGCCGTCTGCACGGTGGCCGCGAAGGCGCACTCTAATAGAGATGAAGCTGCGCGTAGTTTCGATGCCATAAAAATTTCACGCGGCGGAACGCGCCGCCTCCAGCAGGCGAATCAGCGCCTGCAAGCGCTTGCGGCCCAGGTGCCCGAGCTGCCGCTCGTGCGCTTCCAGCACCGGCCGGTCCAGTCCCTTCAACAAGCGCAGGCCCGCGGCGGTGATGCGCGTGGTCACCACACGGCGGTCTTTTTTCTGGCGCTGGCGCGTGACCAGGCGGCGGTTTTCCAGGCGGTCCAGCAGCCGCGTGATGTCCGGGTCGCGCGCAATCATACGCTCGCCGATTTCGCTGCACGCCAGCCCTGCCGGCCGGGCGCCGCGCAGGATGCGCAGCACGTTGTACTGCGTGCTGGAAAGCTCCGCGCGCTTGAGGACGTCCTCCGTGCTGCGGAGCAGGGCATCGGCCGTGCGCCGCACATTGACGTAAGCCTCCTGCGCCAGGCTGGCGAAGGGCCGCGTCTGTTTCAGTTCTTCCTGCGCCGTTCCGGTCACAAAGGAAGAATACTCGTTATAACGACTATTGTCAAGAGGAATGTTTATCGGCCTTGGAGTGCGGAAGCTTGCTTCCGCCTTCCTTTGCCTGCGCTACGTGCCGCCCGGCGCAGCTTGCTCTACGGCTTTTGCGTCGGCCGCAGCGCGACTTCGCTGACAAAGCTTTGCGGCGCCTGTGTCACCAGCATGGCCACCACGTGGGCCACGTCCTCCGGCTGGAGCATTTTCTCCGTGTCCTTTCCCGCGTGCGGCGAAAACTCCGTCTGCACCGTGCCAGGGCACACCGCGCTCACGCGGATGCCGTAGCCGCGCAAGTCTTCCGCCTGGCAGGCAGTCAACCCTTGCAGGCCCCATTTCGACGCGCAGTACACGCCGCCTTTGGCAAATGCATTTTTGCCGGCCAGCGAGCTGATGTTGATAATGTGCCCGCCCCGTCGGCGGACCATCTGCGGCGCGACCGCCCGGCTGCACAGGTACACGCCTTTTAAGTTCGTATTCATGACGCGGTCCCAATCCTCCTCGCTGAGCTCGTGCAGCGGAGCGAACAGGCCGATGCCGGCATTGTTCACCAGGATGTCTATTTCGCCCAGCGCCTCGTTCACCCACTGGACGAGCGACGTCACCTGCGCGGCATCGCTGACGTCCGCGGCCTCAGCCAGCGTCTGGCAGCCGGCATTTCTCAGTTCGGACTCCGCGCGCTCCAGACTGTCCGCATTCCGAGCGCACAGGCCGACCTTTGCGCCCATCGTGCCGAATGTCCGGGCGATGGCCAATCCGATTCCGCGGCTGGAGCCGGTAACCAGGGCTACTTGTCCGGCCAACGGTTTTGCAGGGTTCATGACAATTTCTCCTTACGAGGGAGGGCTTTTGCCGCCCTTCGCGCCCGCGCTTGTCATCCTGAGCGAAGCGAAGGATCTCTCGTCGCCAATCGCCTTTCTGATGGATGGCGAAAATGGGGCGACATTTTTACCTGATATGCCATCTTACCATTGTGCTCGGCCCGCTTGACGTCCCCGACGCCCGGGCCTGACGGAGCTCGGGAGCCTTTTGTTCCCGCGCGCATGCTTTGCGGAAGCGTCTGGTGTGTGCAATCATGCTTGCACCGCGCCGAAGGATTCCCTATAATCCCGCAGTTTTGGGATGGGGTCTTCCTTCACACGGATTCGTTCTGCTTGCGCGCGTAGGCACAAAAAGGCCGAGGAGGCAGTAACGACATGAAGCGAAACTGGCTTGTGGCAGCGGTCATTTTGTTGGCGCTGATGACGGTGCCAATGGTGTGGGCCGCGGGGCAAGCGGCGCCGCAACAACCGCCGCCGCAGCAACCGCAGCAGCAACAGCAGGCCTACACGAAGGACGAATACGACAAGTTCAACGCCGCTGTCAACGAGAAGGACGCCACGCAGCGCGTCAGGCTGCTCGACGATTTCGCAGCCAAATATCCCAACTCCACGCTCCTGCCGTATGTGTTCCGCGATTATGTGGTGGCCTACACCGAGCTGCGCAACAACCTGAAAGTAATGGAGAGCGCCGACCGGTTCCTGGCTCTGGGCGAGAAAGTCGACACCATGCAGGGACTGGAGACCGCCCGCCTGCAAGTCTGCATCCTGCGCGCGCAGGCGTTTTTCGCCGCTCTCAATGCGCGCCAGCTCACCACCAACGAGCAATTCGCCGCCGCACGCGAGGGCGCGCAAAAGGGACTGAAGTTGCTGGATGATCTCAAGAAGCCGGAAAACGTCGCCGAAGAAGAATTCAAGAAACAGACCAATGCTTATCGAGTGATGTTCCATTCCGTGATCGGATTTGCCGCGCGCCAAATGAAAGACTTCAAGGGCGCTATTGAGGCGTTCCGCGCGGCGCAGGCGGTCACCCCGAATGATGCATCGCTCTACTATCAGATTGGTCTCTCCTATCTTCAGCAAGATCCGCCGCAACAGATGGATGGCTTTTGGGCCATCGCTCGCTCCATCGCCCTGAAAGTCCAGGGCGAAGCGCAGATTCGCACCTATTTGCGCAACCAGTTGCTGCGCTACCAGCAACCGACGTGCGACTCGCTGCTCGACGCGCAACTCAACGAGCTCATCACGCTGGCTGCGACCGCTGCGGAGCGCCCGTCCAACTTCTCCATTCCCAGCCGCGCCGAGCTCGATAAAGTGCTCTCTGAAAACGGCACGGTAGAAGCGATTTCTGAAAACCTGAAGGCGGGCGGCGACAAGGCCAAGAACACCTGGCTGGCCGCGTGCGGCGCGGAATTCCCTGAACTGCTTGGCAAAGTGATGGAGGTCGGCGCAGCGGATGGCGACGCCGTCGTGCTCAAGATTTTCTCCGCGAGCACGCAAGAAGCCACCGAGGCGGGCACTGCAGCGAACATGGAATTGCACGTCGAAGGGCAGCCGCGCGCGAAGGGCTTCAAGAAAGATGACCTCTTCGTCTTTGCCGGCA
>DASYRO010000555.1:0-5022 GCA_036004385.1 Candidatus Acidiferrales bacterium | reverse complement strand
AGTTTTTTGGTTCCCTCATTATCGGACGCAGTTCCGGTCATACTCGAATTCCCTGCTCCCATATTCGCCGTCATCCATCGGCGTTAATCCGCGTTCACGGTTCGATTTCGTTCACCACAGGTCTCCGGTTCCAAAGCGCAGAGTGTCCAAGAGTCGAAAATCCGAAAGGCGAAGTGTTATAGAGTGACAGAGTTACAGTGTGACAAGCATGCGGGAGCAAAGAAGATGGAGCCGACGAAAAGACGAATCGTGGCCATTACGATGGCCGCCTCTTTAGTTATTGTGATGCTGGCGGCAGCGGCGCGGGCGCAGTTCTGGGCGCAGAAAGAAAAAGAAGAATGGTCGCAGATGGATTGCCAGCAGATGCTGCGCAATTCGCCGTGGTCGGCGCAGGTGCTCAGCGTGATGGATCCGAACGAAATCAGCCTGGTGGGTGCGGCCCGGCCGCGGATCACGTATGTGGTTCAGCTCTGGTCGGCCAAGCCCGTGCGTATGGCCATGGCGCGCAATGTGCACTTCGACCCGCGCATTCTGGCCATGTCCCAGGAACAGCGGGAGCAGATGCTCGCGGACGCCAGAGGATTTATTGACGAGAACTACGACGACGCCATCGTCGTGCACGTGGTCTACGGCGCAAACCTTCCGGGTACGCATAAGGACCTGCTGTTTTTCTGGGGCAGCCAGAAGCCGGAGACGATCAAAGACCTGGTGACGCTGGCGGGCCCGCGAGGGCGCATCGTGCTGAAGGAAGTCACCGGAAAATTCAGCGGGCGCGACGAAATGGAAATCACGTTCCCCCGCCGCGTCAACGGCAAGGCGCTGCTTGAGCCGGGCGATGAGTCGTTCCGCCTGGAAATCGCCTGCCCGCGGTTCAAAAACGTCCCCGCGCACCGCGCCACCGTCGAATTTTCCGCCGCGAAGATGATGTTCGGCGGAAAGTTGGAATACTGAAAGCAGGGGACACGGGTCAGGGGCTAGGGGTCAGGGAAAATCGTTGGAACCGCTGATGAACGCAGATAAACGCAGATAGAAATGCAAGGATCAGAGGTCAGGGATCAGGGGTCAGGGAAGAACGAACAGCGAAGTCAAAAACAAGAAAACGTGGAAATAGAAGACACGGACCGATGAGACCGAAGCCCATCATACTGACGGTGCTGGATGGCTGGGGCTTTTCGTTGGAGACGAAGGGCAACGCTATCGCTCTGGCGCGCAAGCCGAACTACGACGCGCTGCTGCAAAAATTTCCCAGCACGCTGGTGCACACGTCCGGGCCGCGCGTCGGTCTGCCCGAAGGACAGATGGGCAACAGCGAAGTCGGGCACCTGAACATCGGCGCGGGGCGCATCGTGTACATGGACATCACGCGCGTGGACAAAGCCATTGAGAGCGGGGCATTTTTTAAGAATGATTTACTGGTTGGCGCGATGCAGCGCGGCCGCGAGCGGCAGTTGCATCTGCTGGGACTCGTAAGCGACGGCGGCGTACATTCGCACAACGAGCACATCTACGCGCTGCTGCGCATGGCCCGCGAAAATAAAGTCGAGCGCGTGTTCGTACATTGCTTCATGGACGGGCGCGACACGCCTCCGAACAGCGGGATTGATTTCCTGCGCGCGCTCGAACAAAAGATGCGCGAGTACGGCGTGGGACGCATCGCCAGCGTCAGCGGCCGCTACTATGCGATGGATCGCGATAACCGCTGGGAACGCATCGAGCGCGCCTACCGCGCCATGGTCCACGGCGAAGCGGAAAATAAATTCAGCGATCCTATCGAAGCCGTGCGGCGCAGCTACGAGCAGGGCGTGACCGATGAATTTATCGTCCCCGTGGTGATAACGGATGATTCCGGCGCTTCAGCGAAACCACGCGGGTCGATTCGCGATGACGATGCGGTCATCTTCTTTAATTTTCGCGCGGACCGCGCGCGGCAGACCACGCGGGCGCTCGTCGAGCCGGACTTCGATAAGTTTGCCGACCCGAAGCGTCCGAAGAATCTTTTCTTCGTGGCCATGACGCAGTACGAAAAAACGTGGCCGTGGCTGCGCTACGTCTTCGGGCCGGAAAAAATCGAGCACATCCTGGCCAATGTGTTTGCCGAAATGAACATGAAAAATCTGCGCGTGGCGGAGACGGAAAAATACGCGCACGTGACCTATTTTTTTAACGGCGGCGTGGAAAAACCGTTTGGTGGCGAGGAGCGCATCCTGGTGCCATCGCCGAAAGTGGCCACGTACGATTTGAAGCCGGAAATGTCCGCGGCAGGAGTCGCCGAGGCCGTGGTGAACGCCGTCGAGAAAGGCGCGTTCGACGCCATCGTGATGAATTTTGCCAATGCCGACATGGTCGGGCACAGCGGCAAGCTGGACGCCGCGATCAAAGCGGTCGAGTCAGTGGATGAGTGTCTCGGCCGCATCTATGGCGTGCTGCGCGACCGGCAAAATCCCGGCGCGTGGATCATCACCGCCGACCACGGCAACGCCGAAACGATGATCGATCCCAAGACCGGCGGGCCGCACACATATCACACCACGAATCCCGTGCCGTTTATTTTGCTCACCGACGACGATAAATTGAAGCTGCGACCCAACGGCGCGTTGCAGGATATCGCGCCGACGCTCCTCGGCGTGCTGGGCATTCCGCAGCCGAAGGAAATGACGGGGAAAGATTTGCGCGTGCAAAGGTAGTTCATGAGTGGAACGACAGATTCGTCGCTAGTGAGTGCGAAGCGCGGATGGAAGCGCTTCCAGCGCATCAATGGCGGCGTGCTAGTCGGACTCGTCATCGTCGGATTCTTTCTCGTCATGCTCATTCTGCTGCCCGAAGCGTGGCCGATATTTCTGCTTTTGCTGGGCATCGGGGCATCTATCGCATTCTGGATGGAGTCACGCGAGGCTCAGGGATATCCCAACAAGCTGGACACCGAGCATACGGACGTCGAAGCCAACGGCCGGCCGATGATGTTCGGCCCGGATCTGCAAATCCAATCGAAGGCCACCATTTCAAGTCATCCGGTGGGCCTGGTGCTGATTGTCGGGCTCGGGTTGGTTCTTCTGGGAAGAGTGCCGCTGTTCCTTCCGTTTCTGCTCGGCGCGGTCGTGTTGGGCACGTTGCTGGGGCTCATTCTATGGTGGAAGCACCGATAACCGCGTCAAACGGCGGCGCGGGCGCAGCATGCTGCGCCCCTACAAAATCAAATTCGCCGGCGTTATTTTTTCATGCGTTTGAAAAATTCCACCTGGCGCAGACGTTTTTCGGCTTCGGCGCGCGTTTTGTACGGGCCGCCCAGATTCTTGCCCTTTGAGCTGACGACCTTGTATCCGCCCTTCACTTTTCTGATGGACATGGAGATTCCTTTCCGGCTGGCCCTTCTTCCTATGTTACCGCCAGAGAGCGAATGCAGTAATGTGTTTCTCTCGATTTTTTCTGCACGCGGATTTCATTCGATGAGGGGTGCGCGATGAACCGTCCTTCGCCCGCGGAGACGAAGCTGCTGATTTGCGTGTGGCACCCGTTCACGTTGTGGCGGCCGCCGGCGGACGTGGCCGTCAGCGTGAAGCGCGCGTATCCGGAAATGAAGGTGGTGCACCTGCCGACGTACGACCACATTCTCGACGAACTGCCGGATACGGATATCTTCGTGGGTTACTCGCTGAAGCCGGCGCAATGCGTCGTGGCAAAAAAACTGAAGTGGCTGCACTCCACGGCCGCGGGCGTGGACCAGTTGATGTATCCCGAACTGCGCGCCAGCAACGTTGTAGTCACGAACGCCAGTGGAGTGCACAGCGTGCCCATGGCCGAACACATTCTCGGCTTGTTGATTGCTCTCGCGCGCAGATTCCCCTCCGCGTTCCGCCATCAGATGAACTCGCATTGGGGCCAGCAGGAAATCTGGGACGATCAATTGCGCCCGCGCGAGCTGATGGGGCAGACGCTGCTCTTCGTCGGATTCGGCGCCATCGGGCGCGAAACGGCGAGACGCGTCCGGCCGCTGGGCATGAAAATCCGGGCGGTGACGCGCACGGGCCGGGGCGATCCCGCGCTTGCTGACCAGTACCTGCCGGCCGACCAGCTCGACGAAGCGCTACCGCAGGCGGACTACGTCGTCCTGGCCGCGCCGCAGACGCCCGCGACGCATCACCTGATGAACGCGCAGCGGCTGGCGTTGATGAAACCTACGGCGTTTTTGATCAACGTCGCGCGCGGCACGATGGTGGACGAAGCCGCGCTGATCGACACGCTGCGCCGTCGGGCCATCGCCGGAGTAGCGCTGGACGTGACCACGCAAGAACCGCTTCCCTCCGACTCTCCACTTTGGACGCTGGACACCTGCTTGATTACTCCGCACACGTCGTCGGCGAGTGAGTTTCTCTGGGACCGGCAAACGGAATTACTGCTCGAAAATTTGTCGAGATGGTTTTCGGGTCGAGAATTGATCAACCGGGTGGATTTGGAGCGTGGATACTAGGGGTCGAAGTGTTGAAGTGGCGAAGTGGCGAAGTGAAAAAACGACAGCGGAGGAGGAGACGATGACGGGCGAGTCTCGAGGAAAAGGCCAATCATTTGAAGATCTTCGTATGTTTGTTGAGGCTCGGGCGCTAACGAATCGCGTTTACGAAATCACGCGAACGCCGGCATTTGCCAAAGATTTTGCGCTTGCCGATCAAATGCGACGCTCATCGCTCTCCATCATGTCAAATATCGCAGAGGGATACGAGCTGCAAACAGACGCGGAATTCGCAAGATTCCTGTATATCGCGAAGGCTTCCTGCGGTGAACTGCGTGCCCAGACACTTCTTGCCTCGGATCAAAAGTTGCTGTCAAAGCTGGGTTTTGAAGAAATATACGGCGCCTGCCGCAAAATTAGCGTGGGCATTTTTCGCTTAATCCAGTATCTAAGAAAATCAAACAAAGATAGGCAACGCGGCGGGGCTTGAAAGTTGGGATTTTTCACTTCGACCTTTCGCCACTTCGCCATTTCGACACTTAGTCGCTCACCCCGCCCTTCGGAATCGTATATCCTTC
>DASYRO010000554.1:0-6318 GCA_036004385.1 Candidatus Acidiferrales bacterium | reverse complement strand
ACAAATTCTCAGCCGCGTCGAATGCAGCTTGAACGGATTCCATGTCGCCGGCTGCGTAAGAGTCCACGACGAAGTGCGCAAGCTCGGCGAGATCGTTGTAGATTCCAGCTTCTTCGCCGCGCCACCATTTGCGATGTTGCTGCCAGCGAGAACGGAACTTTGGGCATCGTTCGAGCAAGAGCGGGATGATTTGGGATTCCTCTATCACAAGAGGCCCTCCATGGCGAGCAGCTGCTGGAAAAGCAGCCCCACTTCGAGGGCCGCTTCTATTGTATGCCTTTGCTTTCGACTTCGGCATGGAGGTCGGAGAGGAACTGGTCGAGGGGCCGGGGGCCGAGGTCGCCTTTGGCGCGGTGGCGGACGGCGACGGAGGAAGCTTCGACTTCCTTGCCGCCGACCACGGCCATGTAGGGAATCTTCTGCATCTGCGCGTCGCGGATTTTGGCCTGCAATTTTTCGTTGCGGTCGTCGAGATGGACGCGGATGCCGGCATCTTTCAGCTTGGCGGTGACCTGCTTGGCGTAGTCGTCAAATTTATTGCTGACCGGTAGGACAGTGACCTGCACGGGCGCAAGCCACAACGGAAACGCGCCGGCGTAGTGCTCGACGAGCACGCCGAAAAAGCGCTCGATGCTGCCCCACAGCGCGCGGTGAACCATGAGCGGCTGGTGGCGCGCGCCGTCTTCGCCGACGTACTCGAGCCCGAAGCGCCCGGGCAGGTTGAAGTCGAACTGCACAGTGGTGAGCTGCCACGGGCGGCCGATGGCGTCGATCAGCTTGATGTCGATCTTGGGACCGTAAAATGCGGCCTCGCCGAGGATGTGCTTGAAGGGCACGTTCATGCGCTTCAGAGTATTTTTCAGCGCGGCGGTGGCGCGATGCCACTGCTCCGGCTTGCCGGCGTAGTTTTCCGGATGGGCCTCGTCCCAGTCGGAAAGGTCCACTTCGTACTGGTCGAATCCGAAATTTTTCAATGTCGCGAAGGCAAAATCCACGCAGGCTTCAATCTCCGATTCAATTTGTTCGGGCATGCAGAAAATGTGCGCGTCGTCCTGCGTGAATCCGCGGACGCGCAACAGGCCGTGCAGCACGCCGCTGCGCTCGTAACGATACACGGTGCCCAGTTCGGCGTAGCGCTGCGGCAGCTCGCGGTAACTGCGCAGGCGCGACTTGTAAATCAGAATGTGCCCAGGGCAGTTCATCGGCTTGAGCTGATATTTTTCTTTCTCCACTTCGATCGGGCCGAACATGTTGTCTTTGTAGAAGCCGGTGTGGCCCGAAGTTTCCCAGAGGTGGAGGCGCATGATGTGCGGAGTGAAGACGATGTCGTACCCGCGCTTGAGGAGCTCATCGCGCAGCCAGTCTTCCATGATTTTGCGGATCAGGCCGCCCTTGGCGTGCCAGAAAATCAGGCCGGGGCCGGCTTCTTCCTGCACGCTGAAGAGATCGAGTTCGGGTCCGAGGCGGCGGTGGTCACGGCGCTTGGCTTCTTCCAGGCGATGCAGATAGGCGTCCAGCTCCTGCTGCGTGTAGAAGCACGCGCCATAAATGCGCTGCATCTGGTCGTTGCGCGCCTCGTCGCCCTTCCAGTACGCGCCGGAAACGTTCATCAATTTGAACGCGCGGATGCGGCCGGTAGAAGGAATGTGCGGGCCGCGGCAAAAATCAATGAACTTGCCGGTGGTGTAGAACGACACCATCGGCTCATTGGCTTTTTCTTCGACCAGCTCGCACTTGAAGGGCTGGTCAAGCTGCTGGTAAAGCTTCATCGCTTCGGGCTTGGGCAGCAGCTTGCGCTCGTTGGGAATGTCGCGCGCCGCGAGCTCGCGCATTTTCTTTTCGATGGCTTCGAGGTCGGCCTGCGTGAACGGTTGCTCGCGCTTGAATTCGTAAAAGAAGCCGTAGTCAATCGGCGGGCCGATGCCCAGCTTGACGTCGGGAAAAAGTTCGAGTACCGCGGCGGCAAGCAAGTGCGCGGCGGAGTGGCGATAGACTTCCAGCGCTTCCGGATTTTTTTCGGTGAGGATTTCGACTTTGGTATCGCGCTCCAGCGGCCGCGATAGCTCGACGAGCTCCGCGCCGTCAGACACCATGCCGGTGGGCCCGGCCACGCCTCCACCGGCGCCGGTGCTGACGCGGGCCACCAAGGCAGCGCTCGCCAGGCGCGGCGAAATTTGCCGGGCAATCTCCGCCGGCGTGGTCCCGCGCGGCACGGCGCGAGTGCTTCCGTCCGGCAATGTGATTTGAATGGTATCCATCAGCGCTCAAGGCCTTCAGCGAAACAACAAAATTAACAGAAAGGAGTGGGAGAGTGCCACAGTTTCAGAGTGGCAAAGGACCGACCCTACAGCAGCGTGACACCGGGGAGTCCGGAGAAGGCTTGGTCGGAAGTAACGAGTTCGGCTTGGTGCGCTAACGCCGTCGCGTAGATGATGGCGTCGGCCATCGCGAGGCGGTAATTCAGGCTAATTTTCGCGGCGCCAAAGGCCAGATCGGAGTCTAAGGCGACAATTGTCTGGCGCAAGGCCTGCGACGCAAAGCGGTCAGCGGCGGTTTTGCCCTGGATCTGTATCACTTTCTTGTACACCTCATACAGAACGATAGTCGGCACCAGCTGCGGCCGTGCACCTTCCAGAAATGGCGCTACCGCCGCAGCCTTGGTATCCGCCGTAATATATTCGAGCCACCCGGATGAGTCCAACAGCAGAAGATCAGAAGCGGTCGCGCCGGTCACGGTAGTCATCCTTCCAGGACTTACCTTTGGCTATGCCGCGCAATTCGGTAATGGGCTTGGGCAGTTCCATGTAAATTTCTTTTCCGATGGCGAACACGAACAGCTTCTGGCCCGGCTTCAAACCAAGCTGTTCGCGGAGCTCCTTTGGAATGACGATTTGATATTTGGGAGATACTGTTACCGTTGGCATACAATCTCCATATCGAATTATATCGATAGTAAAATCGTATGTCAATCTGAATGACTCTTTCGTATGCCTAATGTGATGAATGGGCTGCAGAGAACACGGGACACTTCGCACAATCACCGCGCTGGCTTGTAAAGCCCTTGGAATTCAGGAAGCGCTTGGTAGGGCGCGAATTCGGGATTGCTGGCGAGGAAGGCGGCGAGGGTTTCGCGGGGAAAGCCTTTGGCGAGAGCCTGCTCGAGCGCGCGGAGAGTTTCTTTCTTCTTGCCGGACTGGGCGTGGGCGCGGGCCATGAGCAGATACGGGCTCGGGGATTCCGGCGCGAGTTCGGCGGCGATTTCCCCGAGGAGAACGGCAGCAGAAAAATCCCTGGTGCGGAGTTTTTCCTGGGCGCCTTCGAAGGCGTGGGCGAAGAGTTCGGATTGCGCGCGGCGCAGGGCCTTTCCTTTTTCACTGGCCGCGTTGCGCTGTACGTCATCGCGCAAGACAGTGATTTTCGAAACCAAATCGGCTCGCCGCCGCGAGCGCTCAAGGGAATCGGCAAGCAACGCGTCGAGAGCGGCGGCGATGGGCTCCACGGCGCGACGCTGCTCTTCGATGACGACGCGTTCGCGGCGCGCGCCCTCGCGAATGGCGGGCGAGTCCCTGAGTTCCGCGGCACGGCGGGCGAATGCGCTCGCGTCGGCGAGACCTTCGAACTCTAGCGCGAGCTTGCGATCTTCCTGCCAGACGGCGTAGAGGTCGCCGGACTTTTCCAGCGAGTCAACTTTCTGCGCAGCGCGCTCGGCGAGTTGCGCGATGAACGCGGAATCCTTTTCTCGGCGGCCCTGCTTCATGGCCATCAGCTCGAACCATTCCACTGCTTCCAGCGCAACTTCCGGCGGCGCCCACTGGTGCGGCCCGGAAAATTTTCTTAAGCGATTGGGGACGCCCAGCGCATCGAGCTTCGATTCCAACTCGACCAGCTCGTAGTAGTTGAAATCGAGATCGCCGACGGCTGCGAAGTAAGCGAAAGAAACTTTTTCCACTGGCGCGCGGCTCTCCGGGAAGCCGGCGCCGTTGGCGAAGACGCCGGCCACACAGCCGTTACAAATCTGTGCGACCATCACCGCCACGCGCGATCCGCCGGAAAAGCCGGTGGTGTAGAGCCGCCGCAGGTCCAGCGCAAAGCGATGGCTGATGTCCTGCATCATGGCGTCCGCCGCCTCGATGGAACGTTCAAAGGGGCCGTTGCGGGAGTTGTTGGAGCCGGCGACGATGAAGCCGTACTTCTCCGCGGCCACGCGAAGCAACTCCACCGGCACGCGGCCTCGAGCGCCCGGGTCAAACGCGAAAATCACCGGCCAGAGATGATCGGCAGAATATTTCGAGGGAATATACAGCGCGTAACTTTGGTCAGGTTTCGCAGCGCAATGGACCTCAGGAATTACGACGCCGTGCGGGAAAGAAGCCGCATCCTGCGGCGATGTTTGTGCGCACACGAAAGTTGTGAACGCAAGAAGCAGCGCCGCAGTTTCCATCGCGTGTTTTGGCCGCGTGAAATCCATGAAAATAGAGAATGCCATAGAACCGATACGAATGAAGGTAGAATGCGCGCGTGGGAACGAAATTCGAAATCATCGAGCATCCGGCGGATGTGGGATTTATCGCCTACGGCGCAACGCTGAGCGAACTGCTCGAAAACGCGGCGCTGGCCATGATGTCGCTGGCGTGCGAGCCCTCGGCGATCGAAGAGCGCGAGCAGCGCGAGATCCATGTCAGCGGCGCGGATACGGAGGCTCTGCTGTTTGACTGGCTGGCGGAGATTTTGGCTGTGGCCGACGCGGAGGGTCTGGCGCTGCGGCGCGCGCAAGTGACCAGCGCAGGCGAACGCGAAGTGCGCGGCGTGGTGTACGGCGAAAAATTCGACAAGGCGCGGCACCGCGCAGGCACGTACATCAAGGCAGTGACCTATCATCAACTCGCGATTGTGCGGGACGCGAGTGGCTGGAAGGCCACCGTGTATCTGGATGTCTAGAACTAATTCCTAACCGCGAATTTCTATGGCGGAATTGGTGTGGAAGCGGCGGTGGCCGGCGCGCCAGTGTTGTAGCGGATAACGTTTGTCTGATCCATGAAATAGTAGCGGTCGCCGGTCTGGCCGACAACGAACGGAGCGGCCGTGATGGTGAAGGCGTCCATCTTGCCATCGCCATCGGTATCTACCGCCGTATAGGTGAAGACGTAGCCGCTCTTGACGCCGCCAGCGAGAATCACATCAATGAGGCCGGCATTCGCAGCCGTGGGAGGAGCGCCGCCGGCGGGCGGTCCGAGCGCGGCGAGGGACGGCGCATAACCCACTTGGTAGGTAGATTCGTAGCTCACCTGCATGGTAGCCAGCGTGCGCAGCGAGGCAACCGCACTGCTCTCGTTGGCCGCGCGCTTGGAGCGCATGAAATTCGGTATGGCGATCGCGGAGATAACCAGAATCACGGCCACGACGATGAGCAGCTCGATCAGAGAAAAGCCGCGGCCACGCCGCCGAACGCGCGATCTCATGATGACCACCTCGCAGGAGCCGAACACAGGGATAAATCGCGCGAATCATAACACGACCGTCAGGCGAAAATGCGAGCGTGTAGGGTTTTTGGTTTCAGGGTGTGGCCAAGGTCAGAAAAAGGAAATGACACCGTCTGCGTCTCTTCAATCACCAATCGCAAATCATCAATCACTCAGTGGACTCACTTGCGGCCGGTTAGTGTGGCAATTTGGCCGAGGTGGTTCAAGTCGTGCCCGGCGATGAGCTGGAAAATGCGCGCCACCGTCTCTTTGCCGCGCTCGGCGTGCATGCCGTAGTTTTCCCACTTTTCTTTGGGTATGGATTTCAGCAGCGCCAGATTTTCTGACCGCAGCGTGCGAAACACCGCGATGGATTTTTTCGGGTCCTGCTTCGCGTAATTGGACGTCTTGGCCCAGGCGTCCTGGTCAAAAGCCTGGATGGGCGTGCCATTCGTATTGAGAATCATGCGCAGGCGGTAGCCAATGACTAATTCGGTCTCCGCGAGATGCGCAAGAATCTCGGTGATGCTCCACTTGCCGGGCGCGGGGCGCCGGTCCAATTTCTTGCGCGGAATGCCGCGAATGAACTTCTCCAGTTTATCGGCGGTGGAGCGCTGCACCTTCATGGGTTCGTGGCCTTCCATGTAGCCGAGAACGCGGGCGACGTATTGTTGCGGTGTTTCGTTCATGGCTCTTCTCCCAGCATTTGCAAGTCGTTGCGAAGTTGCTTCGGGCATGCGCCCTCCGCAACAGCCTGCGGCAGCGCGGAACGCGCTACGCGCGAACGTCCTTTATTGTCGCGGCTAAAGCCGCGACCCACAAAACGAAAATCAAAACGCGAAAAACGAAAAGCGGTAAG
>DASYRO010000553.1:0-3794 GCA_036004385.1 Candidatus Acidiferrales bacterium | reverse complement strand
AAATCGAAAAGCGAAAAACAAAAACCGGGGCGCCCTGAAGATTAGGGCGCCCCATTTTTTCGTAGGGGCGCGATATATCGTGCCCCTACAAGCGACGAAATGCCGGGTGTTCCCAAAACCGGAACCCGGCGCCATATCCAGCGATGGTTATGTTTCCAATCGGCGAAATCTGCGAAATCTGCGGCTAATTCCTATCCGCCGATTCCATTTTGCGCGCGGCAAGCTATTGAATTATGATTCGCCATTCGATTTTCTGCCGTAGGGGCGGGGCATGCCCCGCCCGTGGGCGCAGCATGCTGCGCCCCTACAGAGTCCAAAAGGGGTCTGAGGTGAGCTATGAAAACTGCGAAGACAATTCTTGCCCTCATGTTTGCCGCGCTGCTGGCGCTGCCCGCGGCGCGCGCGCAGGAACCCAAGAAGGAAGAAAAATCCGAAGCAAAAAAAGACGAAAAGAAAAAGGGCCTGCCGCTGAAGACGGAGCGGAAGGTGGAGTTCACGACCGATGAAGGGACGTGGATTTCGCTGGACGTCTCGCCGGACGGCAAGACCATCCTTTTCGAGCTGGTGGGCGATCTCTACACGCTGCCCATGATGGGCGGAGAGGCCAGGCGCCTGCCGCTGAGCGACTCCGCCGCGAAGGACGGCAGCACGCTGGCGTTCGATTCCATGCCGCGCTATTCGCCGGACGGCAAATGGATCGCGTTTCTTTCCGACCGCGACGGCGCGGAAAATTTGTGGATCGCCAAAGCCGACGGAACCGAACCGCGACAGCTCAGCAAGGAGCAGCAGGCGCTGTTTGTTTCGCCGGCGTGGACGCCGGATAGCCAGTACGTCACCGTATCGCGCGCCACTCCCGCCTCGGGCACCGCGGAGCTGTGGATGTATCACATACAGGGCGGCTCCGGCGTGCAGGTGACCAAAGCGCAGCCGCAGCCCAACACACCGGGGCCGCAGCGGCCCAACGTGCTCGGAGCGGTGGCCTCGCCCGACGGAAAATATTTTTACTACGCGCGGAAGCTCGGCGGATTCGCCTACAACATGATGAATTTTCCGTGGCAGATTACGCGGCGCGACCGCAAAACCGGCGACGAAGACACGCTCACGACGGCGGAAGGCGGCGCGTTCCGCCCGGTGCTTTCGCCGGACGGCGCGAAGCTGGTCTACGGCACGCGCTACGAAACGCAGACAGGGCTGCGCATTCGTGACCTCAACTCCGGCGAAGACCGCTGGTTGAAATATCCGGTGCAGCGCGACGACCAGGAATCGCGCGCCACGCGCGACTTGCTGAACGGCTACGCGTTCACGCCGGATGGAAAAGAAGTGGTCGCGTCCTACGGCGGAAAAATTCATCGCGTCAGCGTGGCCAGCGGCGAGGACCGCGTGATTCCGTTCACGGCGAAAGTTTCGCAGGACGTCGGCCCGCTGCTGAATTTCCCCATCCGCGTGGATGAAGGCCCGGTGCGCGCGCGCATCCTGCAGGGGCCGGTGCAGTCGCCCGATGGCAAACGGCTGGCGTTTTCTGCGGTGACGTATTTGTACGCGATGGATTTGCCGGGCGGAAAACCGGCGCGCGTGACCAAGAGCGAGGCGCGGGAATTTCAGCCTACATGGTCGCCGGACGGGCAGTGGCTGGCGTACGTCACCTGGTCGGTGGATGGCGGGCACATCTGGAAAACGCGCGCGGATGGCAGCGGCTCGCCGCAACAACTCACGAAAGTAGCGGCGTTCTACCGCGAGCCGGCGTGGTCGCCGGACGGGACGCGCATCGTGGCGCTGCGTGCGCCGACCTACGAGCGCGTGCAGCAGCCCAGCGAATTCGGCGGGCGGCTGGTGCCGGCGGACATCATCTGGATTCCCGCCGAGGGCGGCGACGCCACGCTCATCGTGCCCGCTCGCGGCACGGGCAAGCCGCACTTCACGCATGAGAAGGATCGCCTCTACGTGCATTCGCCCGGCGGATTAATCTCCATGCGCTTCGACGGCACGGACCGGCGCAGCCACGTCCGCGTGGTGGGAAAAAGTTTTGGGCCGGACCCGTCACCCGCGCAGGAAGTGCGCATTTCGCCGGACGGCACCAAGGCCGTGGCGCTGGTCGCCAATCAGCTCTGGGTGGTGATGGTTCCGCCGCCGGTGGGCGAAATGACCACGGTCAACGTGAATTCGCCCTCTGTGCCGGTGAAGAAGCTGACCGATGTCGGCGCGGACTACATCGCCTGGGCCGACGACGGCGCGACGATTACGTGGGGCCTGGGCGCTTCATTCTTCCGCCAGCCGCTGTCGTCGGTGTCGTTTGAGGCCGAGAAAAAAGACGACGAGAAAGAAAAAAAGGACGGAGAGGAAGCAAAGCAGGCCAAGGAAGCAAAGGAAAAGAAACCGCCGCTGTACCAGGAAACGGAAGTGGCGCTGGAATTTCCGCGGCACAAGCCGCAGGGCACAGCCGTGCTGCGCGGCGCGAAAATCATCACCATGAAGGGCGATGAGGTCATCGAAAACGGCGACATCGTCATCACCGACAACCGCATTACGGCTGTTGGCCCGCGCGGCAAAGTGACCATTCCCGCGGGAGCGAAAGTCTTCGACGTCAAGGGCGCGACGATCATGCCCGGCATCGTGGACGTGCACGCGCACTGGGAAATCCGCAATAGCGTGCTGGAGCTGCCCAACTGGAGTTATATGGCCAACCTGGCCTACGGCGTCACCACCGGCCGCGACCCGCAGACTTCCACCAACGACCAGCTTGCGTATCAGGACTTGGTGGACATGGGCGCGATGCTCGGGCCGCGGGTGTTTTCCACCGGGCCGGGCGTGTTCAGCAGCAACGATTTTCAATCCGCGGAAGAAGCGAAGAACGTCATCGCCAAATACAAAAAGTATTACCGCACGAACACGCTGAAGTCCTACATGGTGGGCAACCGCAAACAACGCGAATGGGTGGTGGAGGCGTGCAAGGAGCTGCAGATTTCCCCGACGACCGAAGGCGGGCTGGACCTGAAGCTCAATCTGACGCACGCGATCGACGGCATGAATGGCAATGAGCACGCGCTGCCCATTGTGCCGATCTACAAGGACGTCGCGGAAACTTTTGCCAAAACGCAGATTCACTACACGCCAACGCTGCTGGTGGCCTACGGCGGGCCGTGGGCGGAAAATTATTTTTACGAAACCACCGACGTGCACGGCGACGCCAAACTCCGCCGGTACATTCCGCACAATGAACTCGACGACAAGGCCAAGCGGCGGCCGTGGTTCAGCAAAGAAGAGCACGTCTTCCCGCGGCTGGCGGAAGGCGCGGCGAAAATCATTCACGCCGGAGGATTCGTGCAAGTAGGCGGGCACGGTCAGTTGCAGGGCATCCAGTGTCACTGGGAAATGTGGGCGCTGAAGGAAGGCGGTCTGACCAACATGGAAGTGCTGCGCGCGGCCACCATCCGCGGCGCGGAGGCCATCGGCTTCGCGCAGGATCTCGGCTCCATCGAGGCCGGCAAGCTGGCTGACCTGATCGTGCTCAACAAGGACCCGCTCGCGGACATCCACAACACCAACACCATCCGCTACGTCATGAAAGACGGCGAGCTGTTCGAAGGCGACACGCTCAACGAGGTGTGGCCGAAGCAGAAAGCCCCGGTAGCGCTGTGGTGGTGGAACGAGAAGCAGGAAACCGGCACCCCCGCCGGAAAAAACTAGCGTACCGCCGGCATCCTTGCCGGCGTTTGTACTGCTGACTTCTAGTCGGCGGATTGTTGAGAATGCACTGAACAAGAACGGCGCCAGCTGGAAGCTGGCGGTACAACGGC
>DASYRO010000552.1:0-5172 GCA_036004385.1 Candidatus Acidiferrales bacterium | reverse complement strand
CTTACGCGCGTCGTCCAGGCTGCGCTGCGCGATCACCGCCCAGTTCATTTGCGGCAGCGTGCTGTACGTGCCGATCATGTCCACCTTGGCATTGCCCCTGCTCATCACGAACGACGCCGTTTCCGTAGCGCGCGTTTTTTCTTCCAGCGATTTCAAGCGTTCCACTAGCGGCACAGTACCGCTCATGTTCTGCCCGGGAACGTACACCTTCGTGTTGGGATGCGCGACGATTTTTCCGTTGCGGTCCACGACGTACACTTCGCGGCCGCGCACGCTGGTTTCGTTCAGCCGCTCGATCACGCGGTCCAGGGACACGACCGCCGCCAGCATGCCGCGGAATTCCTTGCCCTCCAGCAGCGGCAACGCCAGGATGAACGCCGGACGGCTTTCCGCGCCGTAGGCCAGCGGGTCGCTGTGAAATTCCGCGCGCTGCTGCGTGGTGAAAAATGCGCGCTGCAGCGCCTTCTGCACAAAGGCATCTTCAGTCACGCGCTTGTCGCCCGCGCCCCAGCCCCGCACCGAGAGGCCGACCGCGGTGACGTAAAGAATATTGGGATTGCTGTTGACCAGATTTTCCAGCAGCGTGGTCGCCTGGCCTTCGTTCTTTTTATCCTCGATGTTGCCGAGCATGCCGGCCAGCGCAAAAATCTGCCGCTGTCCGACGAGCTGCTGATACAAGCTAGCCTGGTAGAGTTGAATTTCCTCCACCAGCGCGCGAGTGACTTCGGTCTGTTGCAGGCGTTCCGTATCGGCGAGCTTATCCTGGCTGAGACTCAACACTTTGCGGTGATAGACAAAGATCGGCAGAAGACTGACGAACAGCAGCGCCACCAGCACGACGTAGAAAATTCGCGGGCGCCACCGCGTGCGCGGCCGAGTTGTCTGGTCGGAAGCCACAGGTTTCTGCGTGCGCGCCTATTCTAGTGAACCCACCGCTCCGTAGCAATCCATGCAACTATTTCCGTTTCCTGCGCGGCACTGAATTCCGGTTCGCGCGGAAGTGGGAAGCGTAGGAATGTGGAAGCGCGCATTCACTCGTGCTTCAGCCGCCGTTCCATGAGCTCGCGAATCGCGTCCTTTGGCGCTTTGCCTTCGTAGAGCACGGCGTTCATCTGCTGGGTGATGGGCATTTCCACGTTCATTTTTTTCGCGAGCTGCACTGTGGCGACGGTTGTGCCTACTCCTTCGGCTACCATACGCATGGACCCCACGATGTCGTCGAGCTTGCGCCCCTTGCCCAGTTCGACGCCCACGGTGCGGTTACGCGAAAGCCCGCCGGTACACGTCAGCACGAGATCGCCCATGCCCGCAAGGCCGGCGAGCGTTTTCGGCTGGCCGCCCATGGCCACGGCGAGCCGCGTCATTTCCGCCAGCCCGCGTGTAATCAGCGCGGCAATCGTGTTATGACCGAAGCCTAGTCCGTCGCATACGCCCGCGGCGATGGCGATGACGTTTTTCACTGCGCCACCCAGCTCCACGCCCGCCGGATCGTCGCTCGCGTAGAGCCGAAACGTCGGCCCGGAAAATTCTTCCTGCACCATCCGCGCCACGTCCAGATCCTTCGACGCAATCACCACTGCCGTCGGGTCGCCCTTGGCCACTTCTTTCGCAAACGACGGCCCCGAAAGCGCCGCTACGTGCGGCGGGAATTTTTTCCCGACAACCTGTTCGATGACCTGCGTGATGCGCTCGAGCGTGGAGTGGTCCAGCCCTTTGGTCGCGCTCACAAATGTCATTTCCGGTTTCACGTGCGTCACCATCTGCGCATAGAGCGCGCGCGCGTGCCCCGACGGCATCACGCCGAGGACGATTTCCGCGCCGTCCAGCGCTTCACCAAAATCATTTGTCGCTTCGACTTCGCGCGGCACTTCAAAGCCGGGCAGAAAGACGTCGTTCGCGCCGCGCGTGCGCAGCGATTCGCAGATGTCCTTCTCATACACCCACAGCGATACGCGATGCTTCGTCCGGCTCCGCGTCAGCGCGATGGCCAGCGCCGTGCCCCAGCTTCCTGCGCCAATCACTGCAATCTTTTTCATTGGTGTTCCTGGAAACTGCACCCACCACGCTAAACCTTTCTTCCCAATTTCAGCCTGTGTTCATTCCCCGCCACCAGCCGCCGGATATTGTCTTTGTGTTTCACGATAATCAGCGCCGCAATGAGTGTCGTCCCGATGGACACTGCCAGCGGCGGCTCGCCCGGCGGCGCGTAAAGACGATACGTCAGCAGCGGCAGCGACGCCGAGGCAAGAATCGACCCCAGCGAAACATATCGCCAAATGGCTACGACGGCGATCCACACGACAAACGCCGCGGCCACTGCTTGCCAGCAAATCAGCGTGAACGCACCCACTCCTGTGGCCACGCCTTTTCCGCCCTTGAATTTCAGCCACACCGGAAACATGTGCCCGAGTACCACGGCCACTGCCGCCACCACCATCAGCGTGCTGCCGTAGCGCCCCGCGAGCCACACCGCGAGAAATCCTTTGGACGCATCCAGCAGCAGCGTGACCGCGCCCAGCACTGGACCGGACGTCCGCGCCACGTTTGTCGCTCCGATATTGCCACTGCCCGACGCGCGGATATCCCGCCCTTCGCGCAGCTTGACGATGAGGTAGCCCCACGGAATCGAGCCGAGCATATACGCGCCCAGAAATACGGGCAGCGCCAGCGCATACAGCGCGGAAAGTCCTCCCAGCCCGTTGGCCATCATCTCGATCGTTTCCGCTCTCCGTCCGACTCCCGACTTTTTGATTTCTCTTACTCGCCACTCGTCACCGAATACGTCTCCAGCTTTGTGTACACCGCCCCGCCACGTATCAACTTACTTTGGTACAAATGAAATTCGCTTGTCCGCGTGCTGCCGAATTCCATCGCGCCGGCTTTTTCAATCGCCTCGCGCAATTTAGGCAATCCTTCCTCGGACTTGAATCGCGCCAGCGTCAAATGCGGACGAAATGCGCGCTTTTCACTCGGAATCCCCAGCCGCTCCATGCGCTTCTCGATTTCGTTCGCGATTTCTGCCAGGATCGGCGTCGCCTCGATTCCCGCCCAGAACACGCGCGGATGCTTCGCGCTGGGGAAAAATCCCACGCCGCGAAAATTCATTTCCACCGTCGCGCCGCCGCGCGCCGGGCCTCGCACGCCAGCAAGCTCCTTCTTGATGCGTTCCACTTTTTCTTCAGGCACTTCGCCAATGAATTTCAGAGTAACGTGCATGCCTTCGACCTGTGCCCACCGCGCTCCCTTGGCATCCGGACATTCTGCCTGCAATCGCGCCACAAATTCGCGAATCGCGCCCCGCACTTCCTCCGGAATATCCATCGCCACAAAAACCCGCACGCGGCCCCTTTTCGCTCGTGTCTCTCGATGCTCCGATGACCCGATGGATCGATCATCCGATCCCGCGGTCCCTCAATCACCGATCAACAATCACTCAATCACAAATCCGCGTCAGGCACTCAACCCTTGCCCTTCGTGACCTCACGCTGCTTTGCGAGAAGATATTTCCTGACAAGGTCCAGCGCCGCCTGCGACGCATACATCCGTATGCGTTCGCGGTCACCGGGGAAGTACATGGCGCGCGCTTTGGTGGCCGCGTCGTCGGCCAGAGCGATATGCACCGTCCCGACAGGTTTTTCCGGCGTGCCGCCACCAGGCCCGGTAATTCCCGTGATGCCCAGGCCGAGAGTGGCGCCGGTGCCGCGACGGATTCCCTCCGCCAGCGTGACAGCGACTTCCGTGCTCACCGCGCCTTTGGTTTCGATCAATTCCTGCGGCACGTCCACCCAGGCGGACTTGAGTTCGTTGCTATAGCACACCACGCCGCCGAGAAAATACGTCGAACTTCCGGGAATGCTGGTGAGGCGCTGCGCGACGAGCCCGCCGGTGCAGCTTTCAGCCACGGCGATGGTCGCGCGATGCTGATACAGCATCGCCGCCACTACACCTTCCATTTCTTCGCCCAGAGTGGTGAACACCGCTTCGCCCAGCGCGAAGCGAATGCGCTCCGCCAGCTCATCGAGCATGCGATTCGCCGCCTCCGAATCGTGCGACCATGTGCGCAAGTGGATCTGAATTTCTCCCGGCGCGGCGAGGATGGTGGTCTGCGCGTCGGTGTAGGTGGTGTAAATCGGCGCGATGCGCTGGTCCACTTCCGATTCCGGCAGCATGGCCACACGCAGGTCGCGCGCATGAAGCCGCAGCCCGCCGGAAAGCTTTTCCAGGCGCGGCCGTACCTGGTGCTCGACCATGGCCTTCAGTTCGTGCGGCGGCCCCGGTAGCAGGATGACGACGCGCCCCTGCTGCTCCATCCACAGGCCCGGCGCGGTGCCACGCTTGTTTTCCAGCACCGTTGCGCCTTCCGGCACCATGGCCTGCCGCTTGTTTGATTCGGACATCACGCGGCCGAACCGCCGGAAGCGCTCCTGCATTTCGCGTACGATTTCCTCGCGCAAAATCAATTTTCGCCCGAGCTGTTCCGCCGCGGCTTCGCGTGTGACGTCGTCTTCCGTCGGCCCGAGCCCGCCGATGGCCACCACCAGGTCCACGCGCTCCAGCGCTTCGCGAAACGTCTCCCGCAGGGTCGCGCGGTCGTCGCCGACAATCACCTTGCGCACGACCTCGATGCCCAGCCGGTTCAGCTCCGCAGTCAGCAGAAGGGAATTGGTGTCCGCGCGGTACGGCGTCAGCATCTCCGAGCCGACAGCAATGATTTCTGCCTTCATGTTTGATCAGTGGATGAAATTAAGATTGCGCCAAGGGTTTAAATTTGTGATTGAGTGATTTGTGATTGGTGATTAAAAGGCGCTGCGCAATATCGGCTTCTGGTTTTTCCTGAATCACTCAATCACAAATCACCAATCACAAATTATTTCCTCGCGCGATTCGCTGCTCGCCGTTTATTTCCCTGCCTTCTCCACGCCTTTCTTGGGAAGCTGCTTCAACAGCTCCGCCACGGCGGCGTCGAGCTGCGAATCTTTTCCTGTATAGCTTTCTCCAATCGGCCGCGTCACCGGCACGTCTACCGGCCGCGGATTCATTTCCATGGTTTGTCCGGAATTGTCGGTGATGCGGATCATCGGCGTGCGAATCGACGAGCCGTCGATCAGCGTTCGTCCGCTGGTGTAAATAATCCATCCCGCAGTCGGCTCGCCGATCACTTTGCCCAGCTTC
>DASYRO010000551.1:0-9835 GCA_036004385.1 Candidatus Acidiferrales bacterium | reverse complement strand
ATTACGGCTAGGGAAGAGTTGATAGCTGATAGGCGATAGCGGACAGGCGAAAGCCGATCGGGCTTCCGCACTATCCGACCTCCTTACTTCCGACTTGCGTCCCTCCTTTCCTTCGCACACACACGCGTGCTTGCACAAAATCATGTACCGCGCGGCGGCCGAGCGCCTGCGCTACGGCTGGCTGCTACCCGTGTACGGCGCGCCGCCCTGCGCGGTAGCCGGCAGCGTGATGGTGGCGTCGAGCCGCACGAGGATTCCCGTCTGTGCGGGCAGCTCGACTTCCTTGCCCTTCTTGATCATCACGTAGGACGTACCGCCGATAAGACCAATGGTCAGACCGCGAATCGCATGGCTGAACACGGCGCCGATCACCGTGCCGCCTCCGCCGCCGAGAGCGACCGTAGTCAGCGAGCCTTTGACGTCGCGCTTGGCTTCGACGATGGTGCCCTCTTCGGTGCGCAGGTCTTTGCGCGCGCGGCCATTGTTCGAGGTTTCGTTAATCGAGATGATGCTCATCGGCGCGGGAATTTCGCGGCGATCAATCTCGATGGACTTGAACTTTAAGTACAGCGCCGCCTGTCCGCGCAGCAGGCCAAATCGCTTCGCGCGGTCAACTTGCGACACTTCACCGTTGATGCGAGCGCCGGCCGGCAACACGAGCTGGCCGCCCATGTAAACCGGCTCCGCCACCGTGGCAATGAACGGGTCGCCGCCACGCGCGACGCTGCTGGACAAACCGTTCAGCAGCACGAGACGTAGCTGCGTGCCTTGTAGAAGCTGATTGTTCTGCGATTGAGCGGGCGAGGCTGCCAACAAAAATAGAGACACCGCGACGCCCAGCACAAGAGATCGTTTCATGCGTTCCTCCATCGCCCCGTGTCGTGGAGCGCTCCGCTGGCGCCGCGGACTTGCCCGCGCGGTTGCGAAACCGCCGCAGACAAGAAGGGTGCGGAGGAGATTCACCCACCAAAAGAGTAGGCCAAAAACCAAAACAACGGGTAGAAATGCGAGCGAAAAGTTCCAAAGAGGCACGGGCTGCCTGCGCGTGCCCGCGCCGTAAGGAATATGTTAGACTGCGGGACGCAGAGAAATCTCAAGCGTTCCCGATGGAACACACGGGATGAGATTGCCGATGCGCGGAACTTCGGGCTCTGTGCGACGAATCCCCGCGAACCCCGCCAGGCCCGGAAGGGAGCAACGGTAGCGGGACCGATTCGGGCGCCGCGGAACACCCGAAGTTCCACCCATCGCGCGGCACGCGATGGGCGGCCACGTTTTCGATGTCGAAGAGCGATCGAAAGAATGAGTCGTAGGGGCGCTGCTTGCTGCGCCCGTCCGAAACCGGACAAACGCGAATTTCCAACCGCATGAGCTATCAGGTCATCGCCCGGAAGTACCGCCCCAGAAATTTCGGCGAAGTTGTCGGCCAACAACACGTCACGCAGACGCTGGGCAACGCCATCGAAACCAATCGCGTCGCGCACGCCTACATTTTTTCCGGCGCGCGCGGCGTGGGCAAGACGACCACGGCGCGCATTCTGGCCAAGGCGCTGAATTGTGTGAAGGGGCCGACCGTCGTGCCGTGCGATGAGTGTTCGTCGTGCAAGGAAATTGCCGCGGGCACGTCGCTGGACGTGATTGAAATTGACGCCGCATCGAACCGCGGCATTGATCAGATCCGCGAGTTGCGCGAAATGGTGCGCTACGCCCCCGCGGCCAGCCGCAACAAAGTGGTCATCCTCGACGAAGCCCACCAGTTGACCGACGAAGCCTCCAACGCGCTGCTGAAAACTTTGGAGGAGCCGCCCGACCGCGTCATCTTTGTAATGGCCACCACGCAACCGGAAGACTTGGTGGACACCATCAAATCGCGCGCGCAACATTTTCATTTCCGCGCGCTATCGTTCCAAGAAATTTCCGACGCGCTGCAAAAAGTGGCCAAGAACGAAAATCTGGAAATTGAGCCGGGGGCACTGGCCGTGCTGGCGAGGTCGGCAGAAGGCAGCGTGCGCGACGGGCTTTCGCTGCTGGAGCAGGCCATGGCCTACTGCGGGCGGAAAATCAGCGACGCGCAAGTGCGGCAGTTGATGGGCGTGGTGGCGGAGGAAACGCTGGATGAACTGGTCGGCGCGATTGAAGCGCACAGCGCGGAGCGCGTACTGGCGCTGGTTCACCGGCTGATTGCCGAAGGACACAACCTGCAACATTTCTGCCGTGAGGCCATCCGCCACTTCCGCAACCTGCTGCTGGCGCGCGTGTGCGGTGCGGATTCGGAATTAATCGTGGCGCCGGCGGACGAGCGGCCGCGGTTGAAAAAACAGGCGGCGCAGTTCACGGAAGAAGACCTGACGCGATTTTTCCAGACGCTACTTTCCACGGACGACGCCATGAGGCACAAGCCCGACCCGCGTCTGCATCTCGAAATCGGATTGCTGCGATTAGTGAACGCCGTGCGACTCGCGCCGCTCGAAGAAGTGATTGCGGAATTGCGCGGCGAAGCGCCTGCGCGCACGGTGCCCAGTGGGCCGCGCGAGATGAAATCCCCGGCAGCGAGCACGGCGCCACGCATGTCCGGCTCGATTGGATTTTCCCCGGCGGCGAACCCCGCGCCGAAAGCCGGCGCCGCGAGCGCGGGAAGCGGTAGCGCGGCAGCCTTCGCGCCTGCGCCCGTCGCACCAGCTCCGGCAATGGAAGTCGAGCCGCCGAAAGGCGCACCCGTGGCGATGGCGCCGCCCAGCGCAGTGGCGCAAGCGGTTGCAGTGACCGGCGGACTGGCCGCGGTGCAGGTGGATGAAATTCGCTCCGCTACATCAGCACAAAATAAATTATTGGCTTCCCTGCTGGAGCACGTCAGTCGGTGGGAATTGGACGGCAGCGAAATCCGGCTGTTCTTTCCCAGCGCGGGGCGCACTTTTGCCGAAATTTTGCAGGGCCGCGACCAGATGGAGAAGTTGCGCACAATCACCAGCGCCGTGCTGGGCCAACCGCTGCGCGTCTGTGTTAGACTCGAAGCTGCTACGGCGGCGAGCGCTCCGCCCCCGGTGGCGCGCGCCACCCCGGAAAGCCGCGCGCGGTTCGAGCAGGATCCGGTGGTGCGGGCGATGCTGGAACGGTTCGGCGGGCAGATTTCAAGCGTGAAACGTCGCGACGAGGACTAGGGCCATGGAAGTGAAAGCGCTGCAGCAGATGTTGATGCAGTTCCGGCAGATGCAGGATCGGCTCCAGGAGCAAGTGGCGGAGCTGAAAGTGGAAGCATCGGCTGGCGGTGGCATGGTCACCGTGAAAATGAACGGACAGAAGCAGGTGACTGAGCTGCGCGTCGAGCCCGAAGTCTTTGCGAGCAAAGACGCGGAAATGCTGCAAGACCTGATCACCGCCGCCGTCAACGATGCCGGCCGCCGCGTGGACGAGGCCCTGGCCGAACAGATGAAAAGCATTGCCGGCGGCATCGCGGGTATGCCCGGGCTTAAGATTCCGGGACTGTTTTGATCTCATGTTTGAAAGTTGGAAGGTTTGAAGGTTGGAAGGTTAAGACCTTCCGCCATCAGAACGGCAGGGCCGAGAGTTCATATTCTGCGTATTTAACCTTCCAACATTCCAACTTTCCAACCTTCCAACAGTTTCGAGTCAAGGTCAACGCTTCCACCGGAGAAACATGCCTGATTTCGCGGAGCCCATCGCGCGGTTGATTGAGGAGCTGAAGCATCTGCCGGGGATCGGGCAGAAGACCGCGCAGCGATTGGCGTTTTTCATCCTGCGCATGGAACCGGAAGAAGCTCTGGCACTGGCGCAGTCCATCCGCGACGCCAAGGAAAAAATCCGCGAATGCTCCGTTTGCAATAACATTACGGACACGGACCCGTGCTTCTACTGCACCAGCGCGACGCGCAATCGCAAAACCATCTGCGTGGTCGAAGAACCGAACAACATCCTGGCCATCGAAAAGACGCGGCAGTTCAGCGGCCTCTATCACGTCCTCGGCGGAGCGCTTTCACCGCTGCAAGGCGTTGGGCCAGAGCAGTTGAAGATTAAGAGCCTCATCGCCCGGCTGAAGGACGGCGTGGAAGAGATCATCATCGCCACGAATCCCAACGCGGAGGGCGAAGCCACGGCGATGTATCTTTCCAAGCTGATCAAGCCGCTGGGCATCCGCGTGACCCGCATCGGCGTGGGTATTCCCGTCGGCAGCGACCTGGAATACGCCGACGAGATTACGATGTTCAAGGCGATTGAAGGACGCAGAGAATTGTAGAGCAAATCTCATGTAGCGCCGGCCTTCAGGCCGGCAATTTTGGGAAGAATAAGCGTCAAGGTGCGCGGGCGGGCCCATGGCCCGCCATTTTTTTGGCGCGGCGTTCTCTTGCATGTGTCCACGCGCGGCGGTATAAGGGAGGAACAGAAACGACGGTTGGTGGCGTACTCAGAGCAGAATTTACGATTGAATTGAAGTAAACGCGCCTCGTGGTGGGGTGCACGATGAAACGCATTGATCGGCGTGAATTTCTTTCCGGTCTGACCGGATCGCTGCTGGCAGCCTCCGTGCCCGGCGCTCTCCCTCTGCTGCAAGAGCCGTATGCAAAACCGCCGCTCGGCGCGCAGAAGCCTGCGCAAGTTGTTCCGGCTGGAATGGCCTGCTGGCTGGATATCGCCGCGCCATTCGTGGTCGAAGACCCGCGTCTGGATCTGAACACTCAGCTCGTGCTCACGGCGACGTGTTTTCCGGGCGTCGAAGGCTTCCGCGATCCCAAGAACGCCACGGACTATCAGATCCTGCTGTACGACGCGCAGGGTCGCGAAATTAAACTGGACAACGACGGCCGGTTGACCATCCCCGCCCTGCACACCACGCTGGTGCAGATGAATGAGATGGCGAGGAAGAAATCTTTTTGGGGCGGCGCAAAAATCCGCGTGGCGCCCTCGGCGCATCAGGTGGCCCGCGCCGGAGATTTGTTCAGCGCAGGGTTCGTCCGCTGGACGACGAGCAAAAATTTCGACAACGTGCACGCGCATCCCGCGCCGCCGCAGCAGGTCAAGGGACAGTTCAACTACTCCATGCCCTTCCCTTCTCTCGAGGAATATCACTGCGCCTTTGCGTTGTTCAATCCGAACGAGGAAGAATCCGCCGGCACCATTCGCGTCGTGGACCGCATGGCGCGCACCGTCGTCGAGCGGCCGTACCAGTTGGCTCCTCACCAGACTTTCCTGTACACGCTGGCCGATTTGAAAACGATGGCCTCGCCGGGCGAAGCGCTGGCCATGCGCGCGCTCAATGAAAAGCGCCTGGCCGACGGTGGCGTCATTGTCGTGCGCAACGATAGCGAACGCGTGCCCTTCGCCTACACGTTCATGAAGGGCCGCACGGGCGAAAGCTTCAGTGTCGAGCATCCCCTGCACTTCCAGGCGGACGTGCCGGTGAAGCCCGCGCGCGCCACGCCGTACGGGCCGAACAAGTCGTTCCCGGCTTCCGCGCTACTCTACACTCCGATGCTGTTCTCCGGAAAACGCATCGGCGATCTGGAACTGGAATCGCGATTCTATTTGAGCGCGAGCCGCTGGCTGGAAGAGGCGCTGTGGCTGATGCCCTTCGTCACCGACGGAAACGGAAATTTTTTGTGGGCGTCGAATCAGGACGACCAGTTCGCCGCCCGCGTTCAGCCCGCCGCGTTAATCAGTCAAGGCGTCTTGCGGTTGGAACAATTCCAAAGCTGCCGCATTGACGCCAAAACGCTGCCCTTGCCGGAAAAATTCTCCGGTGGCTTCGGCGTAGCCACGATTCCCAAGACGTCGCATTCCCTGCTGAAAGTGGAAGTCCGCGCGGTGAACTGGGGCCGCGTCGCGTTTACGCATTTCCGCCCCGGCGGCAAGTCCGCGGAAAGCTATCGTCTGGCCGACGACCGCGGCGGCGTGGCCACGGATTACATCGTCACCGATTGCCAGGTCCAGGGGCCGCGCGAAAAGCGTAAGAGGGATGCGCTGCTCGCGGTCATGAACATCGAGTTCGAAGAAAAGCACACGGGCTCGCCGCGGATTCAGCTTTTTGGGCCCTCGGGCTTAATCGCCGAAAAATCGCTGGGAGAGTTTGCGCCGCTGGCATGCCGGCATTTCGTGCTCTCGGAATTGTTCCCCGGCGTGGAGACGGAAACGGGAAGGCCGTGCACCGTGCGCCTGCTCGACGGCAACGCCATCATGATCGTGTCGGCGCTGCACGTTGACTACGAGCGGCGCGACATTGCGCTCGAACACGGCTCCGACCGGCATTCCACGTATCAGGATTTCAAGTGCTGAGGCCGTATGCCTACGATTGACGAGTACATGGCACGGTACGACCACGAGCACAAGAACGCCTGGAACAAAATTCTTCACGGAATCGGAATTCCTTTTATCATCGTTGGTCTCATCCTGATTTTCATCCGATTTCCTATCGGACTCGCGCTGTTTGTGATCGGCTGGATGCTGCTCATTGCCGGGCATCGCATCGAAGGCAACAACCCAGCATTTTTTCAGGGCCCGATTTATTTTCTAGTCGGGCCGATTTGGATCATTAAAGAGATCAAAAACCACTTGTTCGGCAAGCCATGGCAACGGCCTGCACCGCATTAGCCGGAAATTCACCGATGCGGAGTCGCCGAGTGCGGCTGGCTACCACTAGGATTCCCGCATAAAATGTAGTTTAATCTCCCGCGTTTACGGGAAGCGTGCGCGGAGAAGTGTGCGATGGTTGAATACGCGCCCAGCAACGAACCGGAAGCCAGCAAGCGCCGCAGCACGCGCGTGGTCCTGACCATCCCCCTGACTATCACCGGCGTAGACGCGCTCGGACAGCCCTTCCGCGAGCGCACGTCCACGCTCACCGTCAATTGCCACGGGTTCAAATACCAGTCCAAACATTACGTGTTGCGCGGCACGTGGCTGGAAGTCGAAGTGCCCAACACGGAGGCCGGCAAGCCTCCGCAGAAAGTCCGCGGCCATGTGTGCTACGTGCTGCGACCACGCTCGGTGAAGGAACTTTTTCAAGTCGGCGTGGAGATGGAAGCGGCTCACAATCTCTGGGGTGTCGCCTTCCCTCCCGACGATTGGATCCCCTTTGAGCAGCCGCACAAGCTAGAACTGCGGGAACCGCCCCCCGGCGTCGAGCCGGAAGAAAGCCGACAGCCGAGCGCCGCTGAACCCGTCAGCCGGATTCGTGCTGCGCAGCCGACGCCCATTCCCGCGGCCAGGACGGCGCCGGCCGGCGAAGGAACCGCGGTGTATCCGTTTTCCCCGGCCTCGGCGGCGGAAATCTCTGCGAGCGTCAACCGGCAAATCACCCGGATGCTGGCCGACGCACAGGAACAGATTCAGCGTGCGGCGCGGGAGGCCAGCGTTTCAGCAATTTCCCGCGAGGCGTCTTCCCTGCTCCGCGAGCTGAACGTCCAATTCCAGGCTGCGGCGGAGAAAGCCGTCGAGCAGGCGGCTTCGGTTCAGGTCGAACGGGCCCTGCGCCGGGCGCTCGAACAGATCGAAGCAGCGCGCGAAGGCGGCGAACGGCAAGTACGTGCGACGTGGTCCCGTGAAATAGAAATCGGCCTGCGCGAGGCCACCGAGCGCTTACAGCAAAAGCTGGCCGAAATGGGCCAGACTTTTAGCGACAAATTCTCGCAGCAAATCTCCGCTGACGCGGCCGCGGCGGCCGGGCGTCTGACCGAAATCGAAACGCGCCTGCGCGAGCTGCACGGCGAAGCCGCGTCCGACGCGGAAAAAATTCCCGTCTGGCTGGAGAACGCGCGGAAGGAATTGGACGCCGTCGCCGAAGACGCGAAAAAGCAGTGGAGCAAGCGGTTGACGACTTACGCGGAATCCGGCCTCAGCCGGCTTGCGGAACTCGACGAGGCCGCCAAGAAATTGCAGGAGAGAATTCAGGCCGCGTCGGATGCGGCGCACACCGGCTGGCGGCAAAAGCTCGAGCACAGCCTGGCCGAGGCGGACTCGCGGTTCGAGGAGATGGCGGAAACAACTCTGGAGAGCGTGCAGCACGACTTAGCCGACCGCATCGCCGAGGCATCCGCGGGCGCGGCATCCAGCGCCGCCGAAGACATGAACCGGCGCGCCGGGGAACTCCGCACGATGATGTCCGGCGCGGCGCTTGAAGCTGAGCGGCGCATCGGAGAAGCGCAGGCTTCGCTCGATGAAAAGCTGCTGAAAACGCAGGCGCGTGCGGCGGAAATCGAAGAGGCCACGGCACGCGTTCGCGATGAGTCGCGAAAACTCGAGGAGACGGCGCGCAATGCCAGCGCCGAAGTGCTGCGGCAATTTGAGGACATGCTGGCGGCCAATCGCGAACAACTGCAAGGCCAGGCGGAGAGCGCTCTGGCTGGATGGACCCAGCGGCTGGAACAAGGCCTGCAAGAGCGCGGCGCGGACATGGTCAAGCGCGTGGCGGCCGACGTGGAAAAGCAGGTGGCGTCAGAATTGCAACGTGCCCAGCGCATCATCAAGAAGTTGAAAGATCTCGAAGCGCTGGCCGAAGAAACGCTCTCCAAGGAACAAGCGCGCCTCCAGAGCGAATTTGAAAAAGCCAGCCGCACGCTGCTGACTCGGTGCCTCGAGGAACTGGATGCCAAGAGTACGGACGCGACACACAACACATTCGAGCAGCTCTATAAGTCCGCGGAGTGGTACCAGCGCAAGGCGCAGGCCGCCATGCAAACCGCGTTCGAGAAGGGCCTGACGCAAGCAGCCACGCAACTCCGCGAAAAAGCCGCGGAAATTTCGACGATGTTCGCTTCAGAACTCGAGTATTACAGCCGGAGCTATTCCGGGCACACACAGGGCCTGCTCGACGAAGCGGCCAAGGAGATGGCCGGGCGCATGCGCGCGCAGTTGGGCGAGGCGGCCGAAGCGGGCATCGCGAAATTCAGCGACGAAATTCACCGCTTGGCCGAGGAAAAACTCGAGCGCCTGCAATCCGCGGGCGGTGGCGTCGTGGACGAGACGCGTGCGCGGATGGCGGCACAGGTAGATGAAGCCTCCCGCCGGGTGGAGGAACACGCCGCGAAGGCCGGCTCCGAATTCCAGCAGCGCATGGCAGAGCGAGTCCACCAAGGGATGAAAGAAGCAAAGGAAGGATTCCAGACGCAAATTCAGCCCGTGCTGGAAGGCTGGCGCGCCGAAGCGCGCGCGCACCAGGACCAGTGGCTCAAGACGCTGGACCGCAAGGGCGATGAGTCCGTGGAGCAGTTGAAGACGCGCTTGGAAAACGTTTCCAACTCGTGGATGGTCGCCGCAGTCACCTCGCTCGGCCAGCATTCACAGACCGTGCTGGACGCGCTGGCCAAAGCCGTCGAACAGCGCCTGCGCGAAACCTGCGCGGAAGTCCTTGCGGGCGTCGGCGAAAACATGCGCCAGCGGCTGCTGGGCATTTCCGACGATTTAAAGAAAAAGTGAATAGCGTTCAATCGCTGCTGGCTGGTAAAAACCTCCTACTCAGACCGTGTTCAGCCCACAAGAAATTCAGGGCCGCATAAGACGGCGGCGCGAAGCCTGTATAATAGTGCGCTGTGGCCAATCAAGCGTATGCCAGCGTGTGGTGTCGCGGCTTCAACGAAGAAATGATGCTGACGTTCTTCGAAAAGCTGCTGGACACGGTGCCGTCTTCGAAAAGCTGGCCCGGCTTTTCCGAGCTTGTGATTCGCGCGGTGGACTCGACCGAAGCGCCGCTCGACGAGCGCGACTTGCGCGCCTTTCCTCCAACGGCCGGCGAGCTTATCGAAATGGCGCGCGACCATCTCCACGCCGACTGCTGCTATGAAGTGCAGGCCAACTGGGACTTGTGGACCTACGAACTGGAAGCCGGGCG
>DASYRO010000550.1:0-3808 GCA_036004385.1 Candidatus Acidiferrales bacterium | reverse complement strand
CGGGCTATATCCCGGCGCAACATCCGGCGCTGTTGCAACTCGTCACGCTGAGCAGCATCTATGGGCTGTCGTTTTTTATCGTGGCGTGCGGCGCGCTGTTAGCTTGGGTTCGGGCAACGCCTTCGTTGTTGGGTCGCCGGGTCGCCATTGCATTGGTCATCGCTGCGGTAATTGTGCTCGGCGCGCAGATCGGTGAGCGTTTTGTGCCCGAGGCGCGGCCCGATCACGCTGCGATTTTGGTGCAGACGAATTTCCCGGAAGTGCCTTCCTATCCTTCGAACTGGCTCGACCTGCACGCCGGAGAAATGGATGAATTGGAGAAAATCAGCATGAATGCGGTGCGCCAGAGCGCGGCATCGGCGCCGCCGCAGCCAAATCTCATCGTGTGGCCGGAAGTGCCCGCCCCGTTTTATTTTCTCGATCCGAAATTCGCCGCTCGCGCTGAACGCGTCGCGCGGGAATCCGGCGCATATTTTCTGGCCGGGGTAGTGGAGTGGCGCCCGGGGCCGGAGGGTCGCCTGCAACCGTACAACAGTGCGGTAATGCTGGACCCGTTGGGGAAGCGCGTATTTCAGTATGATAAAATTCATCTGGTGCCGTTTGGCGAATATGTGCCCATGCGCCGTCTGCTGAGCTTTGCCTCGCAGTTGACGGCGGAAGTCGGCGATTACCAGGCCGGCGCATCGTATAGCGTGGGCGAACTGCGCGGCGTCCTCGGGCCGGGCGAAACGCGCGCCGAAGTAGCGGCGCATAAATTTGGCGCGTTCATCTGTTTCGAAGCCGTCTTTCCCAACCTGGTGCGACAGTTCAACGCGGGCGGCGCGGAACTGTTCATCAACATTTCCAACGACGGCTGGTACGGGCGCTCGGCGGCGCCAGAGCAGCACCTGGCTATGGCTCGCGTGCGCGCCGTGGAAAATCGCCGCTGGTTGTTGCGCGGTACAAATAACGGCTATACCGTGGTGATTGACCCCTACGGCAGGGAAGTGGCGCGGCTTGCGCCGGACGTTCGCGGCGCGTTGCGCGTGCCGTTCAGTTTTCGCAGTGACCGGACGATATATTCACGGTTCGGCGATTGGTTCGCGTGGATGTGCGTGGCAGCCGCAATTCTTTTTTTTGTAGGGGCGGCGCTTGCCCCGCCCCGGGGTGCAGCAAGCAGCGCCCCAACCGAATAAGGACAAAGACAAATGATTCTGGAAGATTTGCAGCATCGTTACGACGAACTGAAGCCCCGCATGGAGCTTGTGCGGAGCTTTCTTTGACGTTGCCCGCCACCGCGAGCTATTGACTCGCCTCGAAGCGCAATCCAGCCGCCCGGACTTCTGGCAGGACCAGGAAAAAGCGCAAAAGATCTTGCAGGAGCGCAAGCAGGCCGAAGAACGCGTCAACGCCGACGCGGAACTCGAGCGCCGCCGCGGTGAGATTGAAGCGTTTCTAGAACTCGCGCGCGAAGAAAGAAACGTCGCCGCGCGCGACGAGCTCCTCGCCGGGCTGGCCAAAGAACTCACCGAGACGGAAGCATTCCTCTCCGACCAGGAAACGCGGACGCTGCTCTCCGGCGAATCCGACCGCATGAACGCCATCATGACCATCAAGCCCGGCGCGGGCGGCACGGAATCGCAGGACTGGGCAGAAATGTTGCTGCGCATGTACCTGCGCTGGGCAGAGCGCAAAGGCTATCGCGCCAGCGTGATTGACTCCATGCCCGGCGAAGAAGCGGGGCTCAAGTCCGCGACGGTGCGCATTGAAGGAGAAAACGCCTACGGCCTGCTGGCCGGAGAAAGCGGCGTGCATCGCCTGGTGCGCATCTCGCCGTTTGACCAGGCCGCGCGGCGGCACACGTCGTTCGCGTCCGTGTTCGTCATTCCGGAAATCGACGACAGCATCGAAATTGACATCAAGCCGGATGAAATCCGCATGGACACGTTTCGCGCGGGCGGCGCCGGCGGGCAGAACGTCAACAAAGTGGAAACCGCGGTGCGCATCACGCACATCCCCACGGGCATCGTCGTGCAATGCCAGAACGAACGCAGCCAGCACAAAAATCGCGAGCTGGCCATGAAGCTGCTGCGCTCTCGGCTCTACGAACACGAGTTGGAGAAGCGCAAAGAGAAGTCCGACAAGCTCGACGAGCAGAAGCTGGACATCAGTTTCGGCAGCCAGATCCGCAACTACGTCATGCAGCCCTACCGCATGATCAAGGACCTGCGGACGCGGTACGAGGTGGGCGACGTGGACCGCGTGCTCGACGGCGACCTCGACCCCTTTATCCACGCCTACCTGATGGCCAAACGCACGGGTACGGTGGCCGCGCCGGTGGCGGAAGAAGAGTAGCGGCGGGTTTACCCCGACGCTTTCGGGCGGAGGCGTAAAGCCCCCACTACACACTTCGCCCCTCGAAAACACCCCTTTACTGCGACGATAAAGCGTTTCAGGCGAATGCGTTGACACCTTTTCGCGCGCATGTTATCGTCGTTTTTTCGAATTTTCCGTCTGCAGGTTACCTGTGAGCCCGCGGACCGCACCGCAAAACATCCTGAGGAGAGATCCTTCGCTTCGCTCAGGATGACAAGAGGAGACTGTTTTGGGCGCTGAAAACCGCAACTTCTTTTTTACTTCTGAATCCGTCACCGAGGGCCACCCGGACAAGATTGCCGACCAGATTTCCGACGCCGTGCTGGACGCCGTCCTGTCACAGGACGCCACCGGCCGCGTGGCTTGCGAGACGCTTGTCACCACCGGCCTGTGCGTGGTCGCCGGCGAAATCACCACTTCGGCGCAGTTTGACTACTCCGACCTGGTGCGCGGAGTCATCCGTGACGTCGGCTACACTCGCGCCAAGTACGGATTCGACGCGGACACGTGCGCGGTCATCTCCGCGCTCAAGAAGCAATCCGCGGATATCGCACTTGGCGTGGACACCGGCGGGGCGGGCGACCAGGGCCTCATGTTCGGCTTTGCCTGCGACGAGACGGACGAGCTGATGCCGCTGCCCATCATGCTGGCGCACAAGCTCTGCCGCCGGCTGGCGGAGGTGCGCAAGAGCGGCATGGTGGAGTTCCTCCGGCCGGACGGCAAGACGCAGGTCACCGTCGAATATGTAGACGGGCGGCCGCAGCGCGTGGATTGCGTAGTCGTCTCCACGCAGCACAGCGACACGGTCTCCAACCGCGACCTGCACGACGCCGTGCAGAATGAAGTCATTCAGCACGTCGTTCCCGCCTCTATGATGGACGATCGCACGCGATTCCACATCAACCCGACCGGCCGCTTTGTGGTCGGCGGGCCGATGGGCGACGCCGGGCTTACTGGGCGCAAAATTATCGTGGACACCTACGGCGGCTACAGCCGGCACGGCGGCGGGGCGTTCAGCGGCAAGGACCCCACCAAGGTGGACCGCTCGGCGTGTTACATGGCGCGTTACATCGCCAAGAATCTGGTGGCTGCCGGCGTGGCCCGCAAGGTGGAAGTGCAGCTCGCCTACGCCATCGGCGTTGCCGAGCCGGTTAGCGTGATGGCCGACACCTTCGGCACCGGCGTGATTCCCGACGAGCAGTTGACGGACATCATTTGCGCCAATTTCTCGCTCACGCCCCGCGGCATCATCGAGACTCTCAACCTTCGCCGGCCTATCTATCGCCAGACCGCCGCGTACGGCCACTTCGGCCGCACCGAGCCCGGCTTCACCTGGGAGCGGTCCGATAAGGCCGAGGCCATCCGCAAAGCCGTGGGATCCCGCGGCGTGGTAGCCGCGGCCCGCAGGTAACGGGATTCAACTTTCGAGTTTCTAAAAATTCCAGGGCCACAG
>DASYRO010000549.1:0-7960 GCA_036004385.1 Candidatus Acidiferrales bacterium | reverse complement strand
CGTGCGGTGAAGTGTGTCCATACGCAGAGACGAGGGTGAAGCCATGGCAGCGAGGACGATGACACTCACGTTGAATGATGCGGCGGTGCAAAGCATCGTGCACCGCGCCGCGCGCGGATGTCCCGATGCGTTCGGCGCGCTGTACGCCTCGCATTACCGCTATGTTCTGTGGGTTTGCCGGCGATACTTTTCCCGGCCGGAAGACGCCGAAGACGCCGCAGCGGAAGTATTTCTGAAACTCCACCGCGTGCTGGGCAGTCACGACCCGTCGTTGCCGTTCCGCCCGTGGCTCGCGCAGGTGGCCAGCCGCCATTGTCTGGACCGCTTGCGCCGCCGCGAACGCGAACGCCTGCACCATGCGGGCGACGAGGCCATCGCCGCGCTGCCCGATGCGTCCGGCGTTTCGCCGCTGGCGCAAGTGTTGCACAAAGAGGAGTTGCTAAAAGTGAAAAAGGAACTCGACCAGCTGCCGGAGCGCCTGCGCCTGCCGCTCGTGCTGCACTATCACCGGGAAATGAGCTACGAAGAAATCGCCCAGGCGCTGGGCCGCCGCATGCCCATCGTCAAAGCCATGCTCTTTCGCGCGCGCCGCGCGCTGCGGCGCAACCTGCTGCGCAGCGGCGCCTCCAGGACGGCGCGGCTCGCCGGCTGGCGCGCGCCCCGCTATCAAATTTCCACGCCGGTTTCTCAAGCCTGCGCTGCCGATTGATTTTTCCGGCGTCTGCGCTGAACTGGCCGCGTTGACTTGCCTGCGAGCGGGCCGTAACATCGCAAAGCGAGCCTTCTCATGGTCGGTCAGACGATTTCCCATTACCGTGTGCTCGAACGGGTCGGCGCCGGCGGCATGGGTGTGGTTTACAAGGCGGAAGACACCAAGCTGGGCCGCCTGGTGGCGCTGAAGTTTCTGCCCGAAGAATTTTCCAGAGACCGCAAAGCGCTGGAACGCCTGCAACGCGAGGCGCGCACGGCTTCTTCACTCGACCATCCCAACATCTGCACGATTTACGAAATCGGCGAGCACGAAGGCCGGTCCTTCATCTCCATGCAATTCTTGGAGGGCTGTTCGCTTAGACAATTGATTTCCGCGCGGCCGGTCGAACTGGACCAATTGCTGGAATGGGGCATTCAGATTGCCGACGCGCTGGATGCGGCGCACGCCAAAGGCGTGGTCCACCGGGATATCAAGCCGGCCAACATCTTCATCACGCCGCGCGGGCATGCCAAAATTCTGGATTTCGGCCTGGCCAAACTGCTGCCGGAGCGGCTTTCCGGCGTGGAGCGGTTGGCCGCCTCGGCCATGCCCACAGCGGGCAGCGCGGAAGAGCATTTGACGAGCCCGGGCGTGGCCATCGGCACACTTTCCTACATGTCGCCGGAGCAGGCGCGTGGTAAAGAGCTGGACGGGCGGACGGACCTGTTTTCCTTCGGCGCGGTGCTCTATGAAATGGCCACGGGCACGCTCCCGTTTCGAGGAAGGTCTTCCGCGGAGATTTTCGACGCCATCCTCAATCGCGCGCCGACTTCTCCAGTGCGCTTGAACCCGGAATTGCCGGCCAAGCTGGAAGAGATTATCCACAAGGCGCTGGAAAAAGACCGCGACCTTCGCTACCAGTCGGCCGCCGAGCTTCGCGCGGACTTGAAACGCGTGAAGCGCGATACGGAATCGACGCGCATCTCCGCGGTGGAAATGCCGGCGGCGGTGAGCCGCAAGCCGTGGCTGCTATATACAGGAATTGTTGCCGGCGTGGTCGTGATGGTGCTCGCCGCGCTCCTGGCCTTTCGCGCGACAAAGTCAAAGGCACCGGGGCGTCAGGACTGGGTTCCGCTTACCAATTTCACGGACTCAGCCACATCTCCGGCGTTGTCGGCTGACGGTCGCATGCTGACTTTTATTCGTGGTCCGAGCTCGTTCGCTGGCCCCGGCCAGGTCTACGTCAAGATGCTGCCGGACGGCGAGCCATTCCAATTGACGCGCGACGATTTCAACAAGATGAGTCCAATCTTTTCGCCGGATGGCTCCCGAATCGCCTACACCGTCGTCACTCCCAATCTCAGTTGGGACACTTGGGTCGTGCCGGTGCTGGGCGGCGAGCCGCGGTTGACCTGGCCGAACGCATCCGGCATGACGTGGCTGGATAGTCACCACCTGATGTTTTCGGAAATCAAAAAAGGCATCCACATGGCGCTGGTAACCGCGAGTGAAGATCGCAGCGAGGCGAGAAACATCTACCTGCCTCCGCACGAACGCGGCATGGCGCATCGATCATATCTTTCGCCAGACGGCAAGTGGGTGCTGCTGGCGGAAATGGATAACGTCGGCTGGCAGCCGTGCCGCGTCGTGCCCTTTGACGGAAGCTCCACCGGCCGCCAGGTTGGGCCGCCGGGAGCGGGCTGTACTATCGGCGCATGGTCGCCGGATGGAAGCTGGGTCTATCTGAATAGCAATGCCGGCGGCGCCTTTCATATTTGGCGGCAGCGCTTTCCTGACGGAGAGCCCGAACAACTCACTTCCGGGCCCACCCAGGAGACAGGCGTTGCGGTGGCACCGGACGGAAACTCAATCGTCACTACGGTTGGCAACTGGCAGGGGTCGGTCTGGATTCACGATGCACAGGGCGACCGGCAGATTTCTTCGGAAGGATACGGCTTTCTTCCCGATTTCTGGAACGGCACTCCTTCCGTATTCTCTCCGGATGGAAACAAAATGTATTACCTGGTGGGCGGGAGCGCGTCGCGCGCCTTCCGGTCGGGGGAGTTATGGGCTGTGGAACTGAATTCCGGACGCAGCGAACGCGTGCTGTCGGGCTATTCGATCACGAGCTACACCCTCTCGCGCGACGGCAAGCGACTTGCCTTTGCCGCCGTAGACGCCAACAACAAATCTCATATCTGGCTCGGCTCACTGGAGCGCCGCTTCCCACCTCGGGATCTGGCCGAGGGGGACGCCCCGATGTTCGGACCGGAAAAGACAGTGTACTTCCGGAGCGCCGACGGCAAATATAATTTCATTTACCAAGTGAATGAGGACGGAAGCCGGTTGCAAAAGTTAATATCCACTCCCATCATTTTTCTGCACGACGTTTCTCCGGACGGCCAGTGGGTGATTGCTGATTCTGCGGTGTCGGAAGAGGATACCTCCGCTGCGGTGTTCGCCTACTCGACCACCGGCGGGGCTTCGGCCCGCTTGTGTAGCATATGCGGCGAGCGCTGGTCGCCAGACGGAAAGTTCTTCTCTATCTGGCTCCTCGGCACGATGGCGGATCGCGCCGCCAAGCGAGGAACGTTTGTTTTTCAGTTGCGTCCTGGGGAGAGCTTTCCGCCGTTGTCCCCATCCGGCTTCAAGTCGGAAACAGAATTAGCCAAATTGGCTCCAGTGCGAATTATGGACCGGCAGGGCATGTATCCCGGTCCCTCGCCATCGGTTTACGCTTACACCAAAACCACGGTGCAAAACAACCTCTACCGCATCCCAGTTCCGTAGCGCGGTTGCACGGTCTCTCTGCCCGCTGAGGTAGAATAATTCTTAGCCGCGTCGCGGGCAGCGGATCCACCAATATATTCCCCGGGCGGGAGCCTGGGTCAGGCCATCATTTCCCAACCGACGTTGCGGCGAGCTAAATCGATCCTGGCGTGCCATGCGTCCAGAGCAGCGGGGTACACTACGATGATTCGCTTTTTTTGTTTCCTGGTTTTATTCTCACTGTTCGTTCTCGCCGCATCGCCCCCGTCTTACGCTCAGGCACAATCCAAACCGCTCACGCTGGACGACTGCATACGCACGGCATTGTCCGTGCCGTCGGCGGCGAGCCTGGCGAAGCAGGATTCCGATATCGCCAATCTTGCCGTGAGGCAGGCGCAGGCCGCGCTGCTGCCGCATGCGAAGTTCGACGCCGAATACACGTATAACAGCGTGCTGAGGGGCCGTTCGCCGCAGCAAAGTTTTGTGGCGCTGAACGGCGTGCGCGAGTATTCGACGCTGGTCACCACCGAACAAGCGGTCGACATCTCCGGCCGGTTGCGCGCCGAGGTAGCCATCGCGCGGGCCGAGCGCGACGTGGCCGGCGCCAGCGCCACCATTTCCCTGCGCGATCTGAAGCGCGCAGTCACCGCTGCGTACTACCGGCTTTTGTTGACGCGACATCTGGAAACGGCGCTGCGCGATTCGCTCACTGAATCGGAAGGATTCGAAAAGCGCACGAAGCTGCTGCTCGACCAGGGCGAAGTGGCCCGCGCGGATTTGGTGAAGGCGTCCGCCGCCGCGTCCGGGCTGCGCCAGGCGTACAACGCAGCGCATCTCGACGCGCTGACCGCCAACTACGAACTCGCCGCGTTCTGGACCAAAGACGTCACCACGCCGCTGGACATCGTGGACGTTTTCTTGCAGGAACCCGTGGAACCAAGCGAAATATCCATCTCCGGCGCGTCGCCTTTTCTCACGCGGCCGGAGTTCAGCTTGTTCGATGCGGAGCGCCGGGTCCTCCTCCAGGAGGCGCGCCGTGCCCGCGCAAATCTCTTCCCGCAGGCCGATGTAAAATTTCAGTATGGTGTGGACAGCAACGCGATGCGCTGGAGCGACCGCGGTTATGCCCTCTTCGCAAACTTGAACGTTCCCATTTTCGACTGGTTCAAGACGCTGACCGGCGCCCGGCTATTCCTGAAGCGCGCGGAAAAAGTCCAAACCACCCGCTCCATCGCCGAACGCATCTTCTCCCGGGACTTTGAAAACGCCCGAACGCGCGTGCAAATGCTCTTCGAGCAAATCCGCTTTACGGCGGCGCAGATGAAGGCGTCGGAAGAGGACGTCAAGCTGAGCCGCATCCGATTTGACGGCGGGGAAGGCTCCGCGCTCGATGTGGTCACCGCGCAGGGCCAGCTCGCGCAGGCCCGGACCAACTATTACACCGCCATCGCCAACTACCTCAACGCCAAAGCCGATCAGGAGGTCGCGAGAGGACGATGAAAACCACGCCGATTCTCCTCGCATGTTTGCTGCTGGCCGGCTGCGGCGCTAAAGAAGAAGAGAAAGAACCCAAGCCGGTCGTCGAAGTGAAAGTGGCGCAGGCCGAACTGGCAGACGTGCAGATTACGGTCCGCGCGCCGGCCACCATCTTCCCCCGCGAACAGGCTGGCGTCGCCTCCAAAATCACCGCGCCCATCCGCTGGCTTGGCGCGCGCAAAGGCGACCGCGTCTCCGCCGGGCAGGTGCTCGCGCGGCTGGAAGACCGCGACCTGCTCGCCCAGCGCACGGAAGCCGTGGACAAAGCCCGCGGCGAAGTGCTTTCCGCGGCGGCGGCGTTGCATCTGGCGCAGAAGAATCTCGACCGCCGCCAGAAGCTTTACGACCAGGGCGCCATCCCGCAAAAAGACCTACTCGATACGCAGACGGAAGCGGCGCGCGCGCAGGCCGCGTTCGACGTCGCGCAGAAATTTCTCGAGCTGCTGGAAAGTCCGGCGCGGAAGCAGGAATTGCGCTCCGCCTCCCTCACCGAGCAGCAGCAGAAAATCCGCCAGGCATTCTTCAACGCGCAGCTTGAATTCACCGAAATCCGCAGCCCGTTCACCGGAGCCATCACCGAACAGTTTTCCTATCCCGGCGACATGGCCAAGCCGGAATCGCCTATTTTCACGGTAATGGATCTCGCCGTGGCCGTGGCGCGCGCCCAGGTGCCGGAAGTGGACGTGCGCGGCGTGAGCATCGGCAAATTCTGCGCGTTCGAAAATGCCGACCGGCCGGGGACGCGGGCACAAGGCCGCGTCAGTGTGGTCAACCAAGCCGTGGATCCCGCGCGGCGCACGGTGGAAGTCTGGTGCGAAATTCCCAACGGCCCCGCCGCGCTGCGCGCCGGAGAATTCGGCGCGCTCACCATCATCACCGGCGTCGACGCGAAAAGCGTGGTCGTGCCCAAGGAAGCCGTGCAGTTCGTCGAAGGCACGCATAAGGGATTCGTGATGCTCGTCGCGGGGAACACGGCGAAACGCGTGGACGTCGAAACCGGCGAGAGTTACGCGGGCAAGGTGCAAATCAAGCAGGGGCTGAAGGCCGGCGATACGGTCATCGTCGAAGGCGGCTACGGCTTGGAGGACGGCACGGAAGTGCGCGTGGCCGGGGAGAAGAAGCCGTGACCGGGCGGCTCGGCGAATTTGTCGAAGTGCATAGCCGCGCGCTGATGATCGTTGTGCTCAGCTTCGCGCTGGCGGGGATTCTGTTTGCTTTCCGCCTGCCCATCGCCATTCTGCCGGAAACGAATTTCCCGCGCATCATCATCCTGGTGGACAACGGCATTGCGCCGGTGGACGTGCAGATGCTCACCGTCACGCGGCCTATCGAAGAAGCCGTACGCACGGTGCCGGGCATTACCGACGTGCGCAGCGTGACGGCGCGCGGCGGTACGGAAATCAGCGTTTTTTTCCGCTGGGACGTGGACATCCTGCACGCGCTGCACCTGGTGCAGGGTCGCATCGCGCAGATCATGCCGACGCTGCCGGGCGGGGCCACCTTCTACGTCAACCGGCTGACCTTTTATGTTTTTCCCACCGTGGGATGCAGCTTGACCTCGCCTTCGCGTTCTGACTCTGAGCTTTGGGAGATTGCGTACTACGACATGGCGCCGCGTCTTTATCGCCTCTCGGGCGTGGCGGAGACGCGCATTGTCGGCGGGCGCCCGCCGGAATACCACGTGCTCGTCCAACCGGAGAAGCTGAACGCACTGGGAATGCCTCTGACCAAAATCGTGGACGCCATCCGCACCACGAACGCCATCACACCCGCGGGGATGATCCAGGAAAACTACCATCTGTACCTGACCACGGTCACAGGGCTACTGCGCAGCCGGGAGCAAATCGAAGACACCGTGGTGGACGTGGTGAAAGGCACCCCGATTCGTGTGAAGGATGTGGCCAGCGTGGTTCCGGGAGAGCAGGTCGTTTACAAGATCGTGACCGCGAACGGGCGGCCCGCCGTGCTCGTGAACGTTTTTCAACAGCCCGACGGCAACTCCGTGGCCATCGCCGACGCCGTGAACGCGGAGTTGAACGAGATTCGCAAGACCCTGCCTCCGGATATTGAGCTTTCAAATTACTACGACCAATCCCTGCTGGTGAGGGATTCGATCGAGGGCGTAGCCGAAAGCATCGTCATCGGGCTGCTGCTTTCCGCCGCCGTCCTCATCGCATTCTTGAAGAGCTGGCGAACGACGCTGGTCGCCGCGCTGGTAATCCCCATCGCGGTGCTTTTCGCCGTCGTGTTCATGCGCCTGTTCAACATGAGCTGGAACTTGATGACCCTCGGGGGCCTGGCGGCGTGCATTGGCGTGGTGATTGACGACGCCATCGTGATGGTGGAAAACATCACCGTTCACCTCTCGATGGGCCAGACGCCGGCAGAAGCGTCGCGCAGCGCCATCCACGAACTTACGCCTGCGCTCATCGGTTCCACGCTGACGCCTATCATGGTTTTTGTGCCGTTGGTGTTCCTCGGTGGAGTCACGGCCGTCTTCTTCCGTGCGCTGGCCTTGACGCTGGTGACTGCACTGTTCGCCTCGCTGTTCCTCGCCATTTTCTTTACGCCAATTCTGGCGCGGGCGTGGTTCCGCCCGCCAAAGGGTCCGGCGGAAACGGATCTCCATCGCGCAGAACAGGCCGGCGAAGGCCGCATCCTTCGCTGGGGTACGGAGCGCTACGAAGCGGCGCTTGGATGGGCGCTGGACCATACAGTGATCATTCTGGTCGCGGCCATTCTCGTGCTGGGCGGGGCCGTTTTCATCTTTTATCAACTCGGCAGCGGCTTCCTGCCGGAAATGGACGAAGGCGCGTTCGTGCTGGACTATGTCACCCCCGCGGGGACGTCGCTCGAGGAAACGAACCGCCTGCTGCTGAAGATCGAGCAGTTTATCCGCGATATGCCGGAGGTGGAAAGCTACTCGCGGCGCACCGGCACGGAGCTGGGATTCTTCGTCACCGA
>DASYRO010000548.1:0-18249 GCA_036004385.1 Candidatus Acidiferrales bacterium | reverse complement strand
ATAGAAGTATCCAGCTGCCCATGTGCAAGGGTGCGCTTGGGCCGCGAAGAGTAGCACGGCGATGAGCGATAATTGGCGACGTGATGATTCTTTCACGTTCTAACCTCTACTTCTACGATGTAACCAGTCTCTCGCTTCATTCGAAGCGAAGGATTTGGGCGGGATGCATGCGCGCCGCGGCGCGCGCGGGATAGTACGTGGCCAGCACGCTGATGAGCAGCGTCGCGGCGACGATCCAGAACGCGTCCAGCCCGCTGGCGTGGAAGGGCACATAAGGGATGGCGTACACCTCGGGATCAAGCTTGATCCATCTCCCGGAATCCGCGGCCCAGGCCAGCGAATAGCCGCCTACAAGTCCAAGGAACATGCCAAACACGCCCACGGCCACGCCCTGCCATATAAAGATGTTGCGGACTTGTTCGCGGCGCGCGCCCATGGACATGAGCACGGCGATGTCGCGGGCCTTGTCCGTCACAGTCATGGCCAGCACGACGAGAATATTCAGTCCGGCAACAAACGTAATCAGCCCGATGAAAATGGCGGTGACCAATTTTTCCAGGCGCAATGCGCGGAACAGCGCGCGGTTCTGATCCATCCACGTGCTGACGGAAAATCCTTCGCCAGCGGCGCGCAAAATTTGCTGCGCCATTTCGTCCGTGCGGTCGAGTTGCGTGATGCGGAATTCCAGCACGCCGGCCAGGTCCGAGGTGCCGGCCAGCCCTTGCGCGGCCGCAATCGTGACGAACGCCCAGTTGGCGTCGTAATCATAAAATCCGGAATCGAAAATGGATGCCACACGGAATCGCCGCGTGCGCGGGGCCATCCCGAACGGCGTCAGCCGGCCCTGCGGACTGGTCAGCGTAACGTAGTCGCCCGCGGCCAGCGCCAGTTCCTGCGCCAACGTTTTGCCGATGACAATTGCCTCGATGCCCTCCGCATCCGGCGAGAAATCGGGCGCGTTTTTCGCTGCGAGGCGATGCAAAATCTCATTGGAATTTTTTTCCAGCGCGGGATCAATACCCTTCACCATGATGCCGCGCGATTTGCCATGCGCCGATAGCAGGACCGTCTGATAAATGGCCGGGGCCACCGCGCGCACGCCGGGCACCGCGCGCAGTTTTTCGAGCAGCACGCGATAGTCGGCGATGCCTCCACTGGCGGGGCGCGTCAGGTTGACGTGCGCCGTGACGCCGAGCAGACGATCCTGCAACGTTTGCCGGAATCCCGCGTTCATGCTCAGCGCGATGACCAATGTCCCCACGCCCGCGGCGACGCCAAGCACGGCGAAGAGCGTAATCAGGCGCAGCACGGTGGGCTTATCGCGGGACCGCAGGTAGCGCAGCGCGACCATCCATTCGACTTTCATTTTTTTTCTTCGCCGGGCGGCGTCGCCGGCGCGGCAGGCGCTTCCGGCCGCATCAGCGGAAATAAGATGACGTCCCGGATGGAGTGCGAATCCGTGAGCAGCATGGTCAGGCGATCAATGCCGATGCCTTCGCCGGCGGTCGGCGGCAGGCCGTGGCAGAGCGCGCGAATGTAGTCCACGTCGAGTTCTTTCGGAACTTCCTCGCCGCCGCGCGCGATTTGTTCGCGAAAGCGCCGCTCCTGCTCTTCGGGATCGTTCAACTCGGAAAATCCATTGCCCAGCTCGAGCCCGCCGGCAAAAAATTCGAAGCGCTCGACGAGCGAGGGATCGTCGTCGCGCTGCTTGGAAAGCGGCGAGATGTCCGTGGGAAAGTCGTAGATGATGCTCGGCTGGATGAGTTTGTCTTCCGCGACCAATTCAAAAAGCAAGGCCGTGCAAAATCCATCCGTTGCGCTGGTGGGGATGTGTCCCGGCTCGAAGCCTTTGGCTTGGGCCCAGGTGTTATATCGCTGAATCGCGGTCGCAGGGCCGCCAGCGGCGGCAAGCTCTCCTATCGCCGGCACTGGGGCGAGTTCGGCGGGCCAATATTTACAGATGGCTTCGCGCATGGAGAGCCGCTGCCAATTGGCGAAATCCACGTTGTGTTCGCCATATTGGATGGACGTCGCGCCGCAAACTTTTTGCACCAATCCGGTAATGAGCTGTTCGGTCAGGTCCATCAGCTCGCGGAAATCACTGTAGGCCTGGTAGAACTCAAGCATGGTGAATTCCGGGTTATGCTGCGTGGAGATGCCCTCGTTGCGGAAGTTGCGATTGATTTCATACACGCGGTCGAGCCCGCCGACGACCAGCCGCTTCAGGTACAGCTCCGGTGCGATACGCAGGTAGAGGTCGAGGTCCAGCGTGTTGTGGTGCGTGGTGAACGGCCGCGCGGTGGCGCCGCCGGCGATGAGGTGCATCATCGGCGTTTCCACTTCGATGTAGCCGCGCGCGTCGAAGAAGCTGCGCATTTCGCGGATGATGTGGGCGCGCGTCACGAAGATGTCGCGGACCTCTTTATTGGCGATGAGATCCAGATACCGCTGTCGGTAGCGCAGCTCGACGTCGGAAAGCCCGTGCCATTTTTCCGGCAGCGGCAGCAACGATTTTGTCAGCAGTGTGAGTTTTTCCACCCATACCGTCAGCTCGCCGGTTTTCGTGCGGAAGAGATGGCCTTCGACGCCGATGATGTCGCCCAGATCGAGCAGGCGGAAGAGTTGGAACGCGCGTTCGCCGGCGACGTCGAGCTTGACGTATATCTGCACACGGCAACCCTGGCCCTGGAGGTGCGCGAAGCCGGCCTTGCCCATCAGCCGCAGGGTCATGATGCGCCCGGCCAGCCGCACGGAGATTTTTTCCGCTTCCAGCGCCTCTTTGGTGTGCGCGCTGTAGCGCTCCACGATTCCCTGAATGGTGTGAGAAGCTTCGAAGCAGTGCGGGAACGGATCATGGCCGAGCGCGGCCAGCTCTTTCAGTTTTTTCTGGCGCTGGAGGTATTGGTCAAGAGGCTCAAAGGGCAAGCGCAGATCCTTTCGTCGTGCAGATAAGTACACAAATTCGCTTTGAAAGAGCCTGCGGCGAGTATAGCGACGGGTTTCCGAAAGCGTCAAGCAAGGCGAAAGCTGTTCCGTCATCCCAAGGTACCACGGCGTTTCGCGTTGTGATAACCTACTCGAACCAACTCAATCATTGCGGCGTCTAACAGTTATGGCTGCCAAGCGCGTATACGTATTGTTTCGGATGGCGATTTTCTCCGCTGTTCTTCTTGTGTGCTTTTCCCTGCTCGCAGGCGCGCAATCGGCCGCAGTAACGCCGAATCCCACCGAGCAGCTGAGGGATCTGCTCCAGAAGTCGCGCGCAGAGATTAAAGAATTTGAAAGCGCTGCGAAGGCAAGACCGAAAGACGCAATCCCACCCGATAACGATCCGCGGCTCAAATGGTCCAAAGTTCTGTGGGAGTTTCGTGAGCATCACTTGAACACTCCGGAGGCGGCGACGGCAACCGCGGAGAGTCTCCGCTACCAGGTGCAGGCGGGACAATTTGCGGAGGCGCTCTCGCGCGTGGATTCGCTCTCGCCCGATGACACTGCGTGGGGCGATTTGCTGATCGTGTTGCGTGACGCTGCGGAACGCAAAGGCGATGACGCGATTTTCCTTTCGCGGGCCCGCGCGCTTCTTGCGCGCACGGACGACAAGCCCTTGCGCGCGCGTATCCAGTACAACATCGGGCGAGTGCATCAGCTTGCCGGACGCGACGGCGAAGCAATCGCCGCATTCCAAGCCGCGGTGGCCGAGGGCGACAAGCTCGAATATGCGAAGGTGGCCAGCGGCAGAATCTACGACCTGACCAAGCTGCGCATCGGGCAGCCAGCGCCGGATTTTTCCGTCACCGCGCTCAGTGGCAAGACGATTTCTTTGGCGTCGCTCCGCGGTCACACGGCGGTATTTGTTTACTGGGCGTCGTGGTGAAGCGTCTGCGCGGGGGAGGTTCCCCTGCTCAAGGAGTTGAAGAGCAAGTACGAATCGAAGGGACTGGTCCTTATTGGCGTTCCCGCGGATTCCGAAGTCTCCAAACTGCGTGAGGCCATCACTCGTCTTGCCATCTCCTGGGACCAGGCCTTCGATCCGCAAGGCGACAGCGGCGCATTGTGGAAGCTGTTTAATATGGATGATCTGCCGAATTTCGTAGTCGTCGATCGCGAAGGAAAACTCGCCGCGAAAGGCGTCCAGGCCGATAAACTCGCGCCCCTCCTCGAAAAACTCATCGGGATGTAGTTCATCACCCCCTCCTAAAGGAACTGCTTTGGCGAGCGCGTGTTGAGTATAATAGGCGCCAGCAAGATCGGGGGTTCGGTGGCCCAGCCTGGGGAGCAACAAAAAACTTCGGCGGAGGATTGGGTCCACGCCGAGTGGGTTTCGCATTTGCCGGGAGAGCGCCAGCAGCTTTTCCGGGACGTTGTCGTTTCCCTGGAAGCCACCTACACCATGATGAGCGTGGCGCTGGACGAAGCCATGCGCCTGCGAGCCAACGGCAAGCTCGTGCAGGCCCGCGAGCAGGCCGGCGTATGCGGCGATCTTGGCGAGCGTCTCGCCCGGAAGCTGGGCATCTTGATCAGCGGCATGCAGCAACACGGCGAGAATATGAGCGAACTGCCTGTCGTGCTGCCGCTAACCACGTCCAATTTCCGCCACTCCGAAACCAGGCTGGCCGCCGGACTGCAGTGGTTGCTGCACCAGGTGACGCCCGGCACGCGGCTGCGCTTCTTCCACAAGCTGCGGGTTCTGCTTTCGGCTGTGGACGGACTGGCGCGGCGGTTCAAATCCACAGCCGCGGACATCGCCGAGAACCGAAGCATCAGGCCGACCGCCGCCTGGCAAGAACTCGATCATCTGCACTACGACTTGAACACTTGCCTGCGCGAAGCCATTGTGACCATGAAATGTTTCCTGCGCGGAATGGCAGAAAAACAATTTGCGATTTTTCAGCAGCAACTGCGGGGCATTCCCACTACCTCGGGCGAACAGGAAGCTGCCAAACTCGTCGGCACCAAGAGCGCTCAGGGTCTGGTCGCGCGCTTGATCACGCCGTTCCCGCCGCGCTACTGAACGCGGGTGTAACAGGCTTACCGCCTGTTTCCAAAAGCACAGGCCACAAGCCTGCGCTACTTTGTTTTCCCCTAAAGTTTTCCACAGGGCCCGCCACCGCCGTATCCCTCGCGAGACGATAGACGCACAGGGCAATTCTGGAGACAATAGATAGGACTGCGCTTTTTGCTGTTCACAGGTACGATTGCGTCTTCGCCTGTAAGCGCGTGCGGTTGGGTATTTTGGAGTCAGCGGGGGCTTCGCGCCTGCGCGAAGCGAGTCTGGAAACCGCCGGATAGTGGAATTCCTGCCCCAGGCTTGTCCGTTCCGGGCGAGTTTGCGTGCGCAGGACTTTTCGGCCAACGCAGGGACAACTTCAGGAGAGCGGGATGCATCTCAGCACACGGATGCGTCCCGGACGGGACCCGTGGCCCGAACGAGACGAATTGAAGCCGGCGAACTGACGGAAGCGGACGCTATCCGCCAGGCACAGCGAGGCGACGCGGCTGCGTTTGAACATCTTTACCGTATGCATAACCGCCGCGTGTACTCGCTCTGCTTGCGGATGGTGGGAAATACGGCCGAAGCGGAAGACCTGACGCAGGAAGCGTTCCTTCAGCTTTTCCGAAAAATCCAGACGTTTCGCGGTGAGTCGGCATTCTCGACGTGGCTGCACCGGTTAGCTGTAAACGTTGTTTTGATGCGGCTGCGGAAGAAAAGGCTCCCGGAATCATCGCTCGAAGAAGTTACCGAACCGGACGAAGAAAGCGGCGGGCCACGGAAGGATATCGGCGGGCCGGACGCGTTGATGACCGGCTCCATTGACCGGGTCAACCTGGGGCGGGCCATTGAGCAGTTGCCGCCCGGGTACAAAACGGTGTTCGTGCTGCACGACGTGCAAGGCTACGAACACAATGAAATTGCCGGGATCATGGGATGCTCAATCGGGAATTCAAAATCACAACTGCACAAGGCGCGGATGAGACTGCGCGAATTGCTGCACGAGGCGGAGCGCGCCAAGGCCCGCGAGAAGCGCGAGGCGGCGCGTCAGGGACAAGAGATTGCAGAATCGGAGCCGCAGTAAATGCGCGGCTCTACTGAATTTGAATAGGAAGAAGGATTACGAAAATGCTGTGCCATGAATTTCAGAAGTATACGGAGCAGTGGATGGAAGGCGGCCGCACGCCGGCTGCCGCCGCCCACGTGAACCAGTGTCCGCAGTGCCGTGGCTTGATCGCGGACCTGGAGAGCATCACGCGGACTGCGGGCGAACTCGGCGAAGAATTGCCCGCGCCGCCGGAGCGCGTGTGGCTCGCGCTGCGCGCGCAACTTGAAACGGAAGGACTTATCCGCCAGAAAGCGTTCGGCGCGTGGTTTACCGATTGGTTCGCGGTGCCCTCGCGGCCGGCGCTGGCCGGCGCTTACATCGCCGTGCTGCTCGCGGCGCTGATGGTGGGAAGTCTTTCGATGACGCCAGAGCCTTCGGCGTACGAGCAAATGGCTTCTCCGGAACGGACTTTGCAACCGCAGTTCGCGCAGGCGGAGCAAAGTGAAATGGTCGCGCTGCATCATCACGATCCCGCCGTGGTTGCTACGTATCGGGACAATCTGGAAATTGTTGACAAGTTCATCGCGACATGTGAAAAGACATTACGCGAAGACCCCCGCAATGGAATGGCCCGCGAGTATCTGTATGCCGCCTACCAGCAAAAGGCGGACCTGCTGGCCACGATGACCGAGCGCGGAGTGGGAGGCGACGAATGAACCCAGCCGGGAATCCCAGCCGGATGTGCGCGCAGGCCACGGCTTGGGCCGCGACCGCAATTCTGTTGCTGGTTGCCGCGCCGGCGGCATTCGCGCATCGTCTGGAAAAGCGATTCGACGTCTCTATGCGTCCGGTCGTCACCGTCCGCAACGACAGCGGAAGCGTCACCGTGAGATCGTGGCCCAAGAATCAGGTCCTGGTGGTGGCCACGCACGAGAGCGAAAAAATCGAAGTAGACGCGGACCAGCGCGGCAACCGCATCGACATCGTCAGCCACGTGCTCAATCAGAGCCTCACTCCCAAAGAGCTGGAAGCCAAATTCGAGATCACCGTGCCCGAAGAAACCGAACTGCAAATCAAGAACGACGCGGGTACCGTGGCCGTCGTCCGCGTCTCCGGCGACATGACCTTCGAAACCGTGCTCTCCGACGTCAACCTCGAAGAAGTGGCCGGCTATCTGGTAGTGAAGACCGTCAGCGGATCGCTTCTGTGCATGCGCTGCGCCGGCAGGCTGGAGCTGAGTTCCATCAGCGGAAACTTGAAGCTGATCCAGCCGGTGAGTTCCAACGTCCGCGCGCAGACCTATTCCGGCAGCATCTTCTTCGACGGCGACTTTCTTCCGGGCGGCACCTACGTGCTGAAGAATCATCGCGGGCCCATCGAGGTGCGCTACGTGGATAGCGATTCCTTCGAGCTGCGCGCCACCTCCATCTACGGCAAGGTGGACGCCGAGCCGTCGCTGACGCTGAAACCGCCCTCGCACGAGCGGCGAGCTATGGCGGGGATTTCCAAGGGAGTTTCCAATAGCCTGATTGGCACCTACAACTCCGGAGCGGCGCGAGTCGAATTGACTTCGTTCAGTGGTACAATCTCCGTCCGCAAGCGCTAAAGCAACAAATCCAACGACGATCGAGCGAAATGCCGCCTGCCGGCGAAATACGCAACCGAAAACTGATTTGCCTGGCAGGATTCATGGGCAGCGGCAAAACTACCGTCGGCCAAATGCTGGCCCGGCAAATGGGATGGCATTTCGTGGACCTCGACGCAGTCATCGAGGCGCGCTCCGGTCTGAGCATACCGGGAATTTTTGAACGCCTGGGCGAGCCGGGGTTTCGCGAGTTGGAGCAGGACGTGCTCCTCCGCGCGCTGGGCGAAGCGGCCGCGCTCGAGCGGCCCACCGTGGTCGCGCTGGGCGGGGGTACGTTCGCGCAGCCCCAGAGTGTCGCCGCGCTGCGCACTGCAGGCTGCGCCGTCATCTGGCTGCACTGCCCCATTGACGAGCTTCTCGCGCGCTGCGCCACCATCACCAACCGGCCGCTCTTCCGCGATGAAAAAAGTTTCCGCCAACTCTACGAGCAGCGGCTGCCTTTCTACGAGCAGGCAGACTTCCGTGTGGATGCGGCGGCGGAGCCGCGGCGCGTCGTGGAACAGATCCTCGCCCTGATGCATGTCGAATCTTTGGGCTTCGCGCAGGAGAACAAGGAGAGCGCATGAAACGATGGAACGCAATCACGCTGCTGGCCGGCGCGACGCTGTTCGCACTGGCGTGGAGCGCGGCCGCGCAGGGCGGCAAGAGCAAATCCGCGCCGGCCACGCCCAGTGTGGTCGCGGCGGACAAGGGAAAATTCCGGCTGATGGTGGACGGGCAGCAGGTGGGCACCGAAGAGTTTACTGTTGCGCCCAGCGGCGGCGATTGGATTTCTCGGGGCAATCTGGAGGTCAAAATGCCCGGCGGTGCTACGGTCCAGGTAAGCACGGAATTGCGGCTCGCCGCCGATGGCCGGCCGCTCGGATATAAATGGACCAGCCAGGGAGAGAAGAAGATTTCAGGGAGCATCACGTTCGAGGGCAACAAGGCGGAAATGGAAGTGCGGACCAACGCCGAAGATCCGTTCACGCAGGAGTTCCAGTGGGATTCGGCGCAGGTGGTGATCCTCGACAACAACTTTTACCATCAGTACGGCTTGCTCGCGCGGCTCTACAATTGGAGCGCGAAAGGCGCGCAAACTTTTTCGGTAATTGTTCCGCAGGATCTGGCGACGGGCAAAGTGACCGTGGAATGGGGCGGGCCGCAGGAATTCGACGGCGTGAAAGCCGATCTCCTGCGGGTGAAAAGCTCAGACCTGGAAATTGAATTGTACGTCAGCGGCGGACGCCTGCTGCGCGTGGCCGTGCCCGTCTCCAAGGCCGATATCCGCCGGGAGTAGGGGCGAGCGGCCGCTCGCCCTTTTGGAGTGCGGCGGCTTGACGCCGCTTTGCATTTTCGCGCCGTTGGCGTTTGGTAAGAAGAAAGGCCCGGGCGTAGATCCCGGGCCTTTCTTTTTTTTTAGAAGGTTTAGAGCGACATCCGCCGCGCGATGCGTTTGCGCTCCGGCGGGCGCGGCTGTTCGACTTCCACGTTCAGCGACATCTCCGCGCCTTTGCGCAGCACGCCGATGCTGACGGTTTTCTGCTCTCGCTTTGTACGCAGCTTCTCGCGCAGCTCCTCCAGCGACTTCACGCGCTCGCCGTTCACTTTGGTGATAACGTCGCCGGCTTTCATGCCCGCCTTTTCCGCCGGAGAGCCGGAACTCACCTCGCGCACCAGGATGCCTTCGCCTCCCGGCGCGCCAAAATAATTTCCGAGCTGCCCGCTAATGTCTTCCGCGCTGATGCCCAGAAGCGGCGGCCGCGCGGCGACAAAAATATTGGGCATGTCGAACTTGAACATGTCACCATTGAATTTGAATTCGCGCGCGCCCGGCCCCACCCAGTTGAAAGACTTCTCGACGCGGTCGCGGCCGCTGCCCAGCGTGACGCTGAATGATTGCGAGCGAGCGTCGCGCCACACGGTCAACTGCGCCGTCCGGCCGGCCAGAGATTCGCGCACCATGCGGCGGAACTGTGCGGCGCTTTCGATGCGCTGCCCGTTGTACTCGGTGACGACGTCGTTGACCTTCAGCCCCGCCTTTTCCGCGGGACTCTCCTTTTCCACTTCGGTGACAAGCACGCCGCGCTCCGCCGGCAGCTTCAGCTCCTTCACTTTTTCGGCATCCACGTCGCTAATCTGCACGCCGAGCCAGCCGCTTTCGGAATCTTCGAACGCCATCGCAATCCGCGGCTCGACGGTGGCGCGACCCGCTCTTTCCTGCGCCAGTGCGGAGAGCTCGGCCCTCATGGCGTTTAAGTCCGCCAGCATCGTGCCGCGGTGCGCGGCCAATTTGGCGGCAATTTCTCTTTGCACTTTGGCGTTCACCTTAGCGTTGACCTCGGCCGTGGCGCGGGCGACTTCCGTCTGCGCCTGGGCCAGCGCCGCCTGCACTTCGGCCTGCGCTTGCGCGGCGGCCTGCGCCGCTATGGCCGCGGATACATCCTGCGGAATCTGGCTACTGGCGGGTTGCGCCGCCATGAAAACCGCCAGCAAGATGACCGCGCCCAGCGTGAAAAAGATTTTTTTATTCATGGTCCCCTCCTTAAGGCTACACCGACGGCCGCGCGGCGATGACGCGGATGCCGCCGTTCACCGTCCGCACTTTCACAAGGTCTCCGCCGCGGCCGAGCCGCCCGTTGAAATCGCGCGAGCTCAGCCGGCCGCGCAGCATGACTGGCAATTCCGAGAAAAAGTCGCCGTTCATGCTCAGAATGTCCAGTTCCGCATTGGCGTTGGCCGGCAGCGCCAGCACCACATTCCCATTGACGGTTTCAATGGAAATTGGTGAGCCGGGCGGCAGTTGATTCAGCTCCATGCGCACGTTGCCGTTCGTGGAGCGGGCATCGAAACGCCCGGCGCCTTCCAGCAGTTCCACGTTGCCGTTGACCGAGCGCAGCAACCCGGCGCCTTCCACGCCGCGCGCGCGAACCGTGCCGTTCACCGTTTCCACGCGCTTGAGAATCACCCGCGCCGGGACGCGAATGTGATATTCCACGCTGACGTCAAGTCCTTCGCTCTCCGGGTACAGCGTGCGCACGGCCACTTCACCCGGCCGCGCGTCCACCACAATGCGCACGCGGTTCAGGTCCGCTGCGCTGCCTTCCGTCGTCTTGCGCGCGCGGATTTCCACCTGCGGCTTTTCCCAGGCGTCCACTTCCACGGAGCCATTGACGTTGGTCAGCAGGAAGACGCCGCCGCTAGGCAGCGGCAGCGTGCGCACAAAATCTTCGCTGGCCGGGCCGGAAGCGGCCCGCGCGACCGCGACTCCGGCCAGGGCGATGCAAAACAGAACAAGCACTCGGATGGCCCACTTCGATTTGCCCATCGCTCCCCCTCACCACAGGAATTTTTGGCCCGAGGAACCAGCGAGCTAATTCAAACGAAAATCCACGTCCACTGTAGTGACCACCGGCACCGCCTTGCCGCCCACCTGTACGGGTTCGTACTGCCACTGTTTCACTGCCGCGACCGCGGAGCGCGCCAGAAGCTCATGCCCGTTGAGAACCTTGACGTCTTCGACTGTCCCTCCGCTGGAAATGTAAACATCGAGCCGGACGACCCCCTCGATGCGCCGCTGCCGGGCCAGAAATGGATACGCGGGCGAACTCGAGCGCACCAGCCGCTGTTTTTGCTCGTTGGCATCCACGCGCAGCCGACCGGAGAAGAAGGTCATGATCCTGCGTTGCCAATCCTGAAAACGGCTCTGTTCTTGCGCGGCGGCCATCGCTTCGGCCTGCGCGCGCAGTTGCGCGTCCATCTGTTGTTCGGCGCGTCTCTTCTCGCGCTCGAGGATTTCGCGGCTCGTTTTCAGGTGCAACTCGATCTGCCGCCGGAGGGCGTCGAGCTCGGGCTCGATGCTGACGCGGGGAGAATCGGCGTAGCGCAGCCGGATTCTGCCCGTGGCCGTCTTCAGGCGCAGCACTTCACCGCCGCCATTGAGCGCGGCTTCCCCGCGGACCTGCCTGGCTGCGGGTCCCGTGCCCGCATAGCTCACTTTGAGCGGGATAGCGGGATCGGCCTCGATACTCGCCGGGTTCTTGGATGTACTTTCCAGGGCCCAATCTCCCGCCGGCTCTTCGACAACGGCGTCAATGGTAATCGCCAGCTCGCGCGGAATAAAAATGAGGATGTCGCCGGTGCCGGATTCGAGTTGCGACGGGCCGGCGAGCTTGCCCTTCATTGCGGGGGAAGCTGCGGACTCGGGCGTAAACCACGCGGTGATGGTGCCCGCGGTGGTGGAGGCGCGGATGGTGCCCTGCACATTCGTCAGGCAGATGCTGCCGCCACCGGAATCGATTTGCGTAGGACCGGCCACGTTGAGCACGCCGATGTTGCCGCCGCCGGTGGAGGCGCGGATCGCTCCGGAGGTTTCGCCGAGGTCAATGCGGCCGCCGCTGGTGTGCGCGACGACGCCCGCGCCGGCGCGGCCCAGCGAAATATTTCCGCCGCCGGTCTCGAGGCGCGCGGTCTGCTCCACGGACGCCACGCGAATGTGTCCCCCGCCCGTGTGGATTACGGCATCTCCCTTCACGTTTCCCACGTTCATGTGTCCGCCGGCCGAGTAGGCCGCGAGATCGCCGGCGATGTCATGAACGGTGATGTGCCCGCCCTGCGTTTCCAGGCGCGCGGGCCCGCGGACATCGCGCGCCGTCACGTTTCCGCCCGCGGTGACCAGTGTGATTCGCCCATCGATGTTTTCGGTTTCAATGTTGCCCGTCTGCGTGCTGACATCGAGCTGGAAATTCTGCGGCACGTTCAGCTCAAACGTCACCCACAGCCGCCCGCGAAATTCCCGCCACGGCACGCGCGCATTCATCAGCACGCCGTAGGGCACGGCGCGAGCCGCAAGAGTGAATTTGGAAAGCAGGGCCTGCGCTCCGGGCTGGCTGGCATCGGCTTCCACACGAACGCGATAGCTCACTTGCCCGGAATTCCGTGTGCGGATGCGGATGTTGCCGATGTCCGCCCACAGCCGCAGGCGCTGGCCTTCGCGCACCGGGAACGAGCCGGTTTTTTCTTCGACCAGGCGGTTCTGCGGTGCGCGAGCCGGCCGAGCGGGGCGAGTCTGCCCACCCACAGCGGGGATGAGCAGAAGAACCGCCGCGAGACTCGCCAGGAACGGCCGAATTGTATAGCGAGCGTTCATCACTCGAGGGACTCTTCTCCGATCAATACGGTTCGCGCGAGCCGATCTGACGCATCGCGGCGGCGCTCTGCAAGCGGATGTAAGAACTGGAATCGTTCTGCATGCGGTCGCGCAGTAGCCGGATCAATTCGGCGTCGGGCGTTTTGCCGGCGGCGGAGCGTAGCGCGTCAATGGCCTCGCCGCGCACTCCCGGGTTATCGTCGCGGAGGAGAGCATCAATCAATGTCTTGCGCACCTGCGCATCCTGCTCGAATCCGCGCAGGGCTTCCAGAGCTTTCAGGCGCACGCCGGGGTTGCGGTCGGTGCGCGCCGCGCGGCAGAATGCGCCGCGCACTTCCGCGTCGTCATTTTTCACGCGCAAGGCTTCCAGAGAATCCAGGCGCAGTCCGGAATCAAAGAACTGGTTATCCTGCATGACGGAAATCAGCGCGCGGCGAACGTCGCCGTCATCCAAGGAGCCGGAAACTACCCGAGGGTCCTGGCCGCGATAAAAAAGCTCCACGCCGGGCTGCACCGCGCCGGCACCGGGAACGAAATTGATGCGGTCCACAGTGCGCAAATCCTGGCTCGAGAAATCCGAAGGCGGCCGGACGACGACCGGGCTCGCGCTCATCACGCCCGCCGTTCGCGCGTCTGGACCGGCGAGCCAGCGCGGCAGGGTGATTCCCAGCGCGATGCCCAGCATCACGAACAATGCCGCGCTCCACGCCGGGCGCATGGCCATCCACGCCTGCGGACGCAGCCAGAATTTCACACGGCTGGCGAATCCCTCAGGCGCGGGCGCGATGTCGTCAAGACGATCGGCCAGCGCGCCGCGGCACTGCGCCAGTAGTACGGCGGAAGGCTCTTCCGTCCGGTAAGCAGCGACCGCCGCGATGAGTTGCTTCTCGCGGGCGAGAGATGCGGCGCACGCACCGCACGCGGCGGCGTGCTGTTCCACGGCCTCGCGCGCGGCGGGCTCCAGTTCGTCGCAGGCGTAGAACACTACCAGGCGTTCGAACTCATTGCACGGCATCGGCGCGCCCGGTTTTTTCAGGTCTTCCATCATTAGCTCGCTATCGCAAACTTCCCAGTTGCGCGCGCAGTTTCTGCGTCGCGCGGAACAACGAATTCTTCACGGTTTCTTCCGACGTGCCCAGCAGCTCTCCGATGGCGCGCAGCTTTAATCCGTGATGATGCTTCAGTTCGAACACCATGCGCTCGCGCGAGGAGAGCAGCTCCAGGGCGCGGTCAATGTGGTGGCCGATTTCTTTGCCCATCAACCGGCGTTCGGGATCGGCTTCGGCGCGGCGCTCCTGCTGGCGATCGAAAAAATCCGCAGCCAGCGCGTCGCCATCGGCGACTGCTGGATCCGGCGCCTGGTCCTCCGGCCGGCTGCTGCGCCGGCGCATGTGATCGAGGCAGACGTTGGTGACGACACGGTAGAGCCATGTATAGAAGCTGCACTCGAAGCGGAAACGATGCAGGTTCTTATAAACTTTCAGGAAAGCTTCCTGGTAGACGTCGCGCGCGTCTTCCGGTCTGCGGAGAAGATTGAGCGCCAGGCGCAGGACTTCCTGGTCGTAGCGGTGCACGAGAACCTCGAAGGCTTCGCGGCTGCCCGCTTGCGCCTCCCGGATCAAAGCCTCTTCGCTGGCCGCGCTCACCCGGCCTTGGCGGGCGGTGGAAACCGGTTGCACCGTTGGCTGACCTGTCTCGCCGTCTAATGCTAACGCCATTCCGATGAGAGGCATAACGAACCTGGTAGTGTTGTCCCCTCCCCTGCCGACCTGGGCAGACGGAGAGAGGATGGTTTCACTCCAATAGACGCCTCAGATGAGTAAGGGTAAGCGAGAATGCGTGCCTTGCACAACCTCTGGCAAGAAACTCAAAGTTCGAGCCTTAGAGGCATTCGGGCTCGCAAGGGACAGCGCTTACCGGCGCTCTCCACACCGCGCGCGATGCCGCCGAAGTCCCACATTCAACGTTCAACCCGTCAACTTTCGACGTTCCATTAGCGGCGCTTCCTGTCCCAGAGCAGCCTCACCCGTCGGATGACGGCGAGCACTACAATACACACCGCGAAATCAATCAATAAGCCTGCATCAATCTGAAACGCATGGTGCCGAAGGCGCTCCGGCAGGCGCGGTTCGAGCAACAGGAAATGGATCACATTTCCAAGCAGCACCGCCAGCAAAGAATCCTGCCAGAGCGAACGATTCATAGATTTGGGCTTGTCGTCGGGAAGGCTTCAGCCCGTCACCGATTTTCGTCGCGATAAAATGCGCAGACAGGCTAAAGCCTGTCCAACGCCCGCACACAAATAGTATATAAAAGGACTGCATGGCGCCGGGACTCAGCGACGACGTGAAATACCTGAAGGGCGTGGGGCCGCAGCGCGCCGCCACGCTGGCCAGGCGCGGGATCGTGTGCGTCGAAGATTTGCTCTACTACCTGCCGTTTCGCTACGAGGATCGCACGCGCTTCACCAAAATCCGCGAAATCAAGCCCGGCGGCACCTACACCGTTCTTGCGGAAGTGGTCAGCGGCGCCGCGGCGCGCTTTGCACGCGGCCGCGACGTCATCTACCACCTCGCCGTGCGCGACGCGGGCCCCGTCCAGCCGGGACTCCTGCACTGCCGTTTTTTTCACGGCGGCTACCTGGAAGGCAGGCTCAAGCCCGGCCAGCGGCTGGTGCTTCACGGCAAGACCGATGTGGACCCTTACCGCCCCGCGCGCATCGAGATGATTAATCCGCAGATGGAGGTTCTCGGCGGAGACGGGGCGGCGGACTCGACGGAAGTCGGACGCATCGTCCCGATTTATGAAGCCATCGGAACGATCAGCTCGCGCATGCTGCGCCGCGTAATTTATGCCGCGCTTGAAAATCTCGACGCGTCGCTGGCTGACCCGCTGCCGCAAGCGTTGCTCCAACGCCTGCGGCTTCCCTCCCGGCGCGAGGCCATCGTGCAGGCGCACTTCCCTCCTCCGGGCGAAAAACTGGAAATGCTGAATGAATTTCGCTCGCAGGCGCAGCAGCGGCTCATCTTCGAGGAATTTTTCTATTTCCAGCTCGGACTCGCGCTGCAAAAACAGAAAACGCGCCACGAATCCGGCCTCGCCTTCCGCGTGCGCGAGGACCGTATCCGCGATGCGGTGAAGCGCGTGCTGCCGTTCAAGCCTACGGCAGCGCAGAAGCGCGTGCTCGGCGAAATCGCCACAGACATGGAACGGCCCGCGCCGATGCACCGCCTGCTGCAAGGCGACGTGGGCAGCGGGAAAACCATCGTCGCGCTGGAAGCGGCCACCATCGCCATCGAAAACGGCTACCAGGTGGCGCTGATGGCGCCGACGGAAATTCTCGCCGTGCAACATTATTTATCCGCGCGGCGCATCTTCGCCAAGTCCGGCTACCGCGTGGAGCTGCTCATCAGCGGCCTGCCCGGCGGCGAAAAAAAGAAATCGCGCGAGCGCGTCGCCAACGGCGCGGCGCAACTCATCGTCGGCACGCACGCGGTGATCGAGGAGGCGGTGAAATTCGCGCGGCTGGGGCTGGTGGTTGTGGATGAGCAGCACCGCTTCGGCGTCATGCAACGGAAAGAGTTGATTGAAAAGGGCGTGGGGCAGGACAAAGGCCAGCCATATCCCGACGTGCTGGTGATGACGGCCACGCCGATTCCGCGCACGCTTTCGCTGACCATTTACGGCGACCTGGACGTCTCCATCATTGATGAATTGCCGCCGGGGCGCGCGCCGATTCGCACGCGCGTGACGACCGAAAATCATCTGCCCGGCGTGTGGGATTTCGTGCGCAGCGAAGTCGCGCGCGGCCGGCAAGCCTACGTCATCTATCCGGTCATCGAGGAATCCAAACAAGAATTGAAAGCCGCGACGGCGGAATACGAGCGCCTCTCCAAGCAGGTCTGGCCGAATCTCCGCGTGGGGCTGCTGCACGGACGCCTGCGCAGCGAAGTAAAGGAAGACGTGATGGAGCGCTTCCGCCGTGGCGCGCTGCAAATTCTGGTTTCCACTACGGTCATCGAAGTCGGCGTGGACGTGCCCAACGCCACGGTGATGGTCGTGGAGCATGCCGAGCGCTTCGGCCTGGCGCAATTGCACCAGTTGCGCGGGCGCATCGGTCGCGGCTCGGAAAAATCCCACTGCATTCTGGTCGCGCCGCGCAATCCCACCGCAGAGGCCCAGCAGCGCCTGGAAACGATGGCGGAAACTTCCGACGGATTCAAAATCGCCGAGATGGATTTGCAACTGCGCGGGCCGGGAGAATTTTTCGGCACGCGGCAGCACGGCGAGCTGGCGTTTCAGGTGGCGCATCCGCTGCGCGACAAGGAATTGCTGGAACTCGCGCGGCGTGAAGCATTCGCGCTGGTGGAAAACCCGCGCGAAGAAATGGAAGTGAAGCGCCTGGTCGCGTACCTCGGACCGAAGTGGCAGCGGCGTTATCAACTGGCGCGGGTGGGTTAGCATGCGCGTGGTCGCAGGCAAATTCGGCAGCCGGACGCTGCGCGGCCCGCGCGGGCAGGCGATGCGGCCGACGAGCGACCGCCTGCGTGAGACGCTGTTCAATATTCTCGGCGACGCGGTGGAAGATTCCGTTTTCGTGGACGCCTATGCCGGCACGGGCGCGGTGGGCATTGAAGCGCTCAGCCGCGGCGCGTCGCGCGCCGTGTTCATCGAAAAACACCGCGCGGCGGTGGCGTTGATCCGGAAAAATCTTTCCGTGCTGGGCATCGAGGAAAACGCCGAGGTGCTGCCGGTGGACGCGGTGAAAGGGCTCGCCGTGCTGGCGAAGGAAGGCACGCGCGCTGATTTTGTTTTCGCAGACCCGCCGTACGCGGACGAGGAGGAATACGAACGCGTGCTGGAGATGCTCGGCGCGTCGCCGCTGGTGCTTCCGGGCGGGCACGTCATCTTTGAACACGACCGGCGAAAAAAACTAAAGGATCGCGCGGGAAACCTGACACGGATTCGAAGAGTGGAACAGGGCGACGCCGTCCTGAGCATCTACGAGCGATTGGAGCGCGAAAAATAGCGCGCAGTCGTTACCGCGGCGGCTTGCGGAAGATATCGAAGATGCTTTTCTTTTCCTGCGCCGGCTGCTGTTGAGCAGGCTGCTGTTGCACCGTGGATTGCGACGCGTTGCCGCAGATAGGCCCAAGGGGCGGGCCCGGGCGACTCTTCGGGTCGGAAAATGTGCCCAGGATCGCAAAGGAAGGGATGCGCCCGACGGTCTGCTTGACCACATTTCCAAATACACCGGTAATTGCCCCTAACGGGTTGCTTGTTTCAGCTGTTGAACCCACCGTCAGGTTTGCTTTGCCTTCGGACCTCAGCGTCTGATCGAATCCGAAGCTGCCGCGCATATCGACCGTGCCCGCGGAAGAATTCACGTGGATGCAACTGCTGGATATGCGGCCGCCGCCCAGCGCAAGGTCACCGGT
>DASYRO010000547.1:0-8386 GCA_036004385.1 Candidatus Acidiferrales bacterium | reverse complement strand
CTTCCGCGATCACTGCCTGCATAAATTGCTCCACTGTTTTCTTTTCGGTGTGGAAGCGGAAAATCCACCACAGTCCGAGCCACATCAGCAGAACGAAAATCGCTCCGCTGACGATCCATCGCAGCAATTTCGATTTCGGCTCTTCGGCGGTTGAATTCAGAATGCCCACGGCTTCCTCCGCTCTCAATTCCTTTCGCACCGGCCCGCAGCGCCGCAACCTCCTCACACAAAACCGTACCAGAATGGCCCCGGCGAGGTAAATCCCTCGGGGCATACCAGTCTCTTCAGACACCGATCTGTGCTGATGCGTTCCTGCGGAGCCGGCTCGTTCCGGTTGGGCTATCCTTCGAGCGCGCCGGCCGCGCCGGAAGGAAGTTCGATGGAATACTTCGTGCGCGCTTTCTCGCCGTGCTGGGCGATCGCCAGCTCGATCAGCCTATCAATCAGCTCGCGGTAAGGAATGCCGCTGGCCTCCCACAGCTTGGGGTACATGCTGATGGAGGTGAAGCCGAGGATGGTGTTGATCTCGTTGAGGTAGATTTTGCCGCTGCGCTTTTCCAGAAAGAAATCCACGCGCGCCATGCCCAAGCACTCCACGCAGCGAAACGCGCGCACAGCATATTCCTGAAATTTCTTTACCTGCGACTTGCTCAGCTTGGCGGGGATAACCAGCTTGGTTCCCTCTTCGAGATATTTGGCCGTGTAATCGTAGAACTCGCGGTGGGGCACAATTTCGCCGGGGATGGACGCTTCCGGCTGCTCATTGCCCAGCACGGCCACTTCAATTTCGCGGCCTTTGATTCCGCGTTCGACCAGAATTTTCTGCGCAAATTCCGCGGCCACATTCATTGCCGCTGCGAGTTCGCTGCGCTTTTTCACCTTGGTCATGCCCACGGACGAGCCGAGCGTGGCGGGCTTAACGAAGAGCGGGTATTTCAGTTTTTTATTGATGGCCTGAAGCACCGCGTCCGGATTTTTCTCCCACGCGCTGCGCGAAATCGCCAGATATTCCGCAACGGGCAGCCCCGCCTGCTCATACAGCCGCTTTTGCATGTCCTTGTCCATGCCGACAGCAGATCCGATGACGCCCGCGCCAACATAGGGCAGCCCGGCGAGTTCGAGCAATCCCTGCACGGTGCCGTCTTCGCCAAACGTGCCATGCAGCACGGGAAACACGACGTCCACTTTCAGCGCGCCGCCGCTGCTGTCATCCAGACGCACGAGCGCGGAAACGTTGGGGTCCGCCGGCAGCACCACGCGCTGCCCGCTCTTCAGCACATCGGGCAAAAGCTTCTGCACTCCGGCGCCGGCCAGCCAGCGGCCGTCCTTGCTGATGCCGATGGGTACAGCCTCATAGCGCTCCGGATCCAGCGCGCGGATCACGCTCGCCGCGGACGCCAGCGACACCTCGTGCTCCCCCGAGCGCCCGCCGAACAGCACTCCCACGCGCAGCCGTTTTTTCTCCGTGGTCATGGTTTTGCTTTCAGCTTCTGGCGTCCAACCTTCTGAATTCTGTCACTCCGAGGAGTCCCGATGTGTCGGGGCGACGAGGATTCTGCTCTGCGATTCGCATCTTCACAGGAAAAAGCAGATCCATCGCTTCGCTCGGGATGACAGGCAATCGTTCGCCACTCACCATTAGCCAGTCCCCGGCAGTCATCACAGGATTTTCTTCCCCAAGCCCGAGAGCACCAGCTCCACTCCGAGCATCGCCGTCTTGTTGTGCTCGTCAATCACCGGATTAATCTCGACGACGTCGAGTGACACCATGCCTCGGCTATCGGCGATCATTTCCATGGCCAGGTGCGCTTCGCGGTAGGTGACGCCGCCGCGCACCGGTGTGCCCACTCCGGGCGCGTCCTGCGGATCCACGAAGTCCAGGTCGAGGCTGACGGCCACGCCGTCGGTATCGTCGGTCACAAAGCGCAGCGCCTCGGCCATGACGTCGCGCATGCCGCGCTCGTCAATATCGCGCATGGTGAATACGTGGATGCCGGACTCTTTCACGATGCGCCGTTCTTTCGCGTCCAGATCGCGCGCGCCGACCACCGCGACGTTGCGCGGTTCGACCTTGGGCTTGTAACCCAACAGTTCGACCAGCTCCGGCGCGCCGTAGCCGATAATCGCCGCCAGCGGCATCCCGTGCACGTTTCCCGAGGGCGACGAATCGGGTGTGTTCATGTCTCCATGTGCGTCCAACCAGAGCAGGCCGACGCGCTTTTCCTGCTTGCGATAGTGCGCGGAGACTCCGGTGACAGTTCCGATCGCTGTGGAGTGATCGCCGCCCAGCACGATGGGGAGGCATTGTTCGTCGAGCGCTTTCTGCACGATGTCCGAAAGATCCTTGCACGTGCCGGCGATCTCATTCAAATATTTCGCGCGTTTTTCGCCGTAGTGCTGTTCTTCCGCCTGCCGGACGGGAATATTGCCGATGTCTTCCACCGTGTAGTTGAGCTGTTTGATGCGCGATTGCAATCCGGCGACGCGCAGCGCCGAGGGCCCCATGTCCACACCGCGGCGGCTCTGCCCCAGATCCATCGGCACACCAATGATGCGAATTTTTTGCGGCATGATTTTCTGCTCGCTTCCGGCGCAGCTGGGAACAACTAAGGATACATTCGGTAAATCATGCGCGGGAAGGGAATCACCTCGCGGATGTGCTCCGTTCCGCAAATCCATGCCACGGTGCGCTCCAGTCCCAGGCCAAACCCGGCGTGCGGCACGCTGCCATAGCGCCGCAGGTCCAGATACCACTGAAACGCTTGCTCCGGCAGCCCCTGTTCTCGGATGCGCTTCACCAGATTTTCGTAGCTGGACATGCGCTCGCCGCCGCCGATGATTTCGCCATAACCTTCCGGCGCGAGCATGTCGAAACCCAGCGCCAGCTCCGGTCGCTGCGGGTCCGGCTCCATGTAGAACGCCTTGATGGCCGCGGGATAGCGGTGCACCATCACCGGCCGGTCGTACTGGCTGGAGAGCACTGTTTCTTCGTCGCCCCCGAAGTCGTCGCCCCACTTCACTTCTTTTCCGCTTTTCTGGAGGATTTTGACGGCCTCGTCGTACTGGATTCTCGGGAACGGCGCCTGGATCGCTTCCAGTTTCTTGACGTCGCGCTTCAGCGTCTCGAGTTCTCGCGCGCGATTCTTAACAACGGATTGCACCATATGGCTGACGAGTCCTTCGCCCAGCAGCATCATGTCTTCCAGGCGCGCGTAGGCCGCTTCCGGTTCGAGCATCCAGAATTCCGTCAGGTGCCGCCGCGTCTTCGATTTTTCCGCGCGGAACGTCGGCCCGAAGCAGTACACCTTGCCAAGCGCAGCCGCGGTCGCTTCCACGTAAAGCTGGCCCGACTGCGTGAGGTAAGCCTTCTGATCATCAATATAGGAAACTTCAAAGAGCGTGGTCGTGCCTTCGCAGGCCGCCGGCGTAAAAATCGGCGAATCCGTCAGGATGTAGCCTTGCCCGTCCATGTACTCCCGCGCTGCGCGAATGGCTTCCGCGCGGATGCGCAGGATCGACGCCTGCCGCGGCGTGCGCATCCACAAGTGGCGGTTGTCGAGCAAAAAATCCACGCCGTGCTCTTTGAGCTGGATGGGATATGGCGCGCTCTCCGGAACCTTCTGCACAATTTCAATCCCGGTCACGTGCAGCTCGTAGCCGCCCGGCGCGCGCTGGTCCGCGTGCACCGTGCCGGTGACGATGACGCTCGATTCCTGTGTCAAGCCCTGCATCTTCGCGAACGTGTCCGGATTTTCTTTTTGCGAAACCACGCCCTGAATAATTCCCGTGCCGTCGCGGAAAATCGGAAACAGAAGCTTCCCTGCTTCGCGCTGGTTGTACAGCCACCCGCGAACGGTGACTTCCTTTCCGTCATGCTCGCCGATTTTTTCAATGGCTACGACCGGCATCGCGCCTCTTCACCTGGTAGGTTTTGAACGACAGATTCAACTTGCCTTCGTAGCGAGCGCCCCTTCCAGTTTCTCGAACGTCGCGCGCACTTGACCGAGCACCGCCGCAACATTGTGCTCGTGCACTCCGCCTAACGCCGCATCTTTCAACTCCAGCACGATGGGCAGGCGGTTATCCGCCGCGGGGGACTGCGCAAAACCTTTGAGCGCAGCGTCCCAATCAATGGTGCCCGCAAAGGGCAGGAGGTGCTCGTCCTTGTCGCCGTGGTTGTCGTGGACGTGCGTGGTCACGACGAGGTCACGCATGGTTTCGTAGCTGCGCGCGACGCCCTCTTCCATGTGCGCGTGGCCCGTATCGAAGCACAGCCGCAAGTCGTGCAGCCGCGTGTCTGAAATGAAGTGCCGCAGATTCGCCGGCGTAGCCAGCTCGCCGGGCGTGTTTTCCAGCGCGATGGTCACGCCGCGCTGCTTGGCGAACGACACGAGGTGTTCGAGCGAATTGAACGCCGCGTCCTTGTGCCGCTCGTCCATCGACTCGCGCCCGTCGAGATGCTGCACCAGATAGCGCACCGGGATGTGTTCGGCCATTTCTAGCGCGCGCTTCACTTCGTCCACCGCATCCAGCCGCCGCACGCGCTCCGGCTCGGCGATGGAAATCGGTATCGTGCTTTCTCTCTTTTCCGAAAGGTCCCGGCTCATCGGCGCATGCAGCGAGTGCACTTTTAGCTGGTGTTCCGCAAACCATTCTTTCAGCTCGCGCACCACTTCCGGCGCGCGATAATCCAAATGCAGCCGCGCGCAGAACAGCTCCACCGCCGGGATTCCCGCTTTTTCGATTTCCGCAAGAATCCCCGGCGTCAGCTTCTGTCCGACAAACAGATACGTTGATAAAACTCTCTGCATTTGTTCCTTGATTCTCAGGCGGTGGTCCCGAAAGGTTCTTGACCATCAGAGAATTTCAAATTTGAAATTTCAAATCTGAAATGCCGAAGCTTGGCGCCACGCCACTCTCCATCACAAACCACAACGGATTCCAAAACCATTGGCGCTGCGCGCCCTAGAGAAAAGACGCCTTCGGCAGAGAGGCACGCGCTGCACGCGATCGTTCCGGACCCAGGGCTCACGCCCTGGGCTACTATCTGTCGCCCTTTCAGGGCTCGAAATGAAGCATGTCAACCGAGCCGCCCTTCCTATCTAATACCCGACCGCTGCTCCCATTCTGCGCGCATCGGCTGCGCCGAGCCGCTCGCCGGTCTTCGCATCAATCCCGATGGCTTCCACTTGGCCGATCCACGACCGTTGCGTGATCTTGTGCCCGCGCTGCTCCAATTCCTTGCGCACTTCGGCGGGGAAAATTTCTTCCACGTACACCGTGTCCGGCATCCATTGGTGATGAAATCGCGGCGCGTTGATGGCCGCCTGCGCGTCCATCGAGAGCCGCATCCAGTTGAGGACGCTCAGCAGCGATGCGGAGATAATCCGCGGCCCACCGGGCGAACCGGTGACCAAACTGAGCTTGCCGTCGCGCAGCACAATCGTCGGCGTCATCGAGCTCAGTGAACGCTTCCCCGGCGCGATGGCGTTGGCATCCGATTGGATCAGGCCGAATAATTTGTTGGGCACGCCGACCTGCGTGGTGAAATCGTCCATCGTGTCATTGAGCAAAAATCCAGTTGTCGTGGTCACGCCGGAGCCATAGCTTTCGTTGATGGTGTACGTGTTGCTCACGGCGTTGCCCGCCGCATCCACCACCGAAAAATGCGTAGTGTGCCCGCCTTCCAGGCCCGCCGCCTGAGCATAGGTTGTCATCCCGAGACCGTCCCGATTCATCGGGGCGGGCGAGGGATCTGCTGTGCCTGTGGTTCCCGCTGGGCCATTCGCCGCGTCAAACGGCATGGGGTTGCCCGCGCGAATCTGTTCGCTCGACGACGCGCACCGCGGGTCAATCGTTGCGCGGCGCTGCTCGGCGTAGCGCGGATCAATCAGCCCGCGCACGGGCACCGGCGAAAAATCGGTGTCGGCCAGAAACGCCGCACGGTCCGCAAACACGCGCCGCATGGTTTCCACTACCCAATGCACCGACTGCGCATCGTTCCAGTTTTTCAGCTCCACCGGCGCAAGAATGTTCAGCGCGGAAAGCATCGCCGTGCCGCCCGAACTCGGCGGCGGCGCGGCGATCACTTCCCACTCGGAGCCGTTTGCCGAATATTTTCCGCGCAACGGCTCGCGAATTTTCGCCTTGTAACCCGCCAAATCTTCGAGCGTGATGATGCCGCCCATGCGCGCCATCTCGTCGGCAAGCTCACGTGCCGTCTCTCCGCTGTAAAACTCGGCCGCGCCTCCGGAGGCGATGCGGCGCAGCGTAGCCGCCAGTTCCGACTGGCGCAGCGTCTCGCCCGGTTGATAGAGCGCGCCGTCTTTCAAAAAAATCCGTCGGCTCGTGGAAAAACGTTGCAGCAACGGCCGCGACGCGCGCAGCGACCGCGCCAATTTTTCGCTGATGGGAAAACCCTGTTCCGCCAGACGAATCGCCGGCGCCATCACATCGCGCAGCTTCAAGCTCCCGTATGTTTTGAGCGCCAACTCCATGCCTGCCACCGTGGCCGGAATCGCGGCCGCGCGGTAGCCGATGGTCGCCGAGTCGCTATCCAGCGTGCCGTTGGCGCGGATATACATGTCCCGCGACGCCTTTTTCGGCGCGGTCTCGCGATAATCCACGAATCCCGTGCGCCCGTCGGCCAGGCGCACGAGCATGAACCCGCCGCCGCCGATGTTGCCCGCCGCCGGCTCGACCACAGCCAGCGCGAACGCCACAGCGACGGCGGCGTCCACTGCGTTGCCACCGCGCTTCAGAATTTCGACGCCTGCCTGGCTGGCGAGTTCTTCATCGCTCACCACCATGGCCTTCGGCGCGCGCACCGCCTCCCGTGGCCATTCGGGGTGCGGCACTTCGCCGGCCTTTACGTCGGTGGGCACGGCCTGCGCACGCAGGATCGGCGCACACACAAACGACAGCGCAAACAGCACGATTACAGTTGAGATTTTTAGTCTCATCGCAAAAAAACGACTTTATGCGAAAGACTTCAACCCGTCAAGGCAAGCACGAATAGCGGTGAAGGGGAACGCTGTGAGGGCAGGACTCAGTGCCTTAAATCAATTCCTGAACGCGCGTGCCGCTTCCACGCAGGCTTGCAGCTTGGCAATGGCTTCGTCCACGGTGCGCGTTTTCAAGCCGCAATCTGGATCTACCCAGATGCGTTCTTTCGGCAGGATGCTCAATGCTTGTTGAAGCCGGGCTTTGACGGTGGCTGCATCTTCGAGCGCGTGGGTGTGCACGTCCACTACGCCGAAGCTGATGTCTTTTGTGAACGGCGTTCGCCCGAAAAGGTTTAGCATGTCCAAGTCGCTGTTGGACATCTCCAGATCGAAATTGTCCACGGGCATTTCCAGCATGCCGGGATAAATCTGGTCGAAGGCGCCGTAGCACGCGTGCGTGATAAAGTACGCGTTCATGCCGTCGGTGACGCGGCGCATGGCCTCAATCGCAATGGGCAGCTCTTCCGGCCGGACGCTCAGCGCGGGCTCGTCAATCTGAATAATTTTGCAGCCCGCGGCGATGAGCGCTTCCACTTCTTTGCGCACGACATCGGCCAGCGCCAGGCACGTCGCGCGCCGGTCGGGATAGTGTTCGTTGAAGCTCCAGTCCATCACCGTGTACGGCCCGGTGAGCATTCCTTTCACGGGCTTTTTCGTCAGCCCCTGTGCGTACTTCCACCATTCGACGGTGATCGGCCCGGGCCAGCTCACCGCGCCGGTGATAATCGGCTTGTGGTAGTAGCGATTGCCGTAGCTGCGCACCAGCCCACCCTTGGAAAATCCCGGAATAATTTCCGCGAAGTAGGCAACCATGTCGCCGCGGTACTGTTCGCCGTCCACGAGCACGTCCACGCCGAGCTCTTCCTGTTTAGCGATCCAGTACGCGGTGGCCTTGCGCTCCAGTTCCGTCAGTTTCGCTGTGGTCAAATTCCCCTTGGCGAAATCCGCGCGCGCTTTGACCAGATAGTCGAGCTTGGGAAAGCTTCCCACCGACGTCGTGGGAAACAGCGGCAATTCCACTCCGAGTTGGCTCAGTTTCTCACGGCTCATGATTTTCTCTGCGTTTCTCCGGGTGCTTTATCTGCTCACCGCTGCTCGAATCTTTGGCAGCAGCGCCAGCTTTGCGACCGCGCGGTCCCGCGGCAGATGTTCGAGACCCGACGACGGCCCCAGATATGCCCACCCGCCTTTGATTTTCGGGAGCAGACGCTCGAGCAGACGCGCGACTTCGTTTACCGATTCGAGTTTCGTGTTGCGCGCGTCCACCAGTCCCAGCCCGAGCGGCTTCGCCGAGCCGGCCGAGGCCACCATCTCCGCCAGCTTAGAATCGTAGCTAAAATCCAGACCAACAATGTCCACCGGCAGTTGCACCAGCTTCTCGT
>DASYRO010000546.1:0-9874 GCA_036004385.1 Candidatus Acidiferrales bacterium | reverse complement strand
ATGTGGGCCGGAGGATTCTCCGGCCAGTGACACCATTAGTCTACATAGATGATAAAATATGAGCGCAATGTTGTCAAGTATATTGCGTAAAACTTGAAGTCCGCTGAGCGATGCTCAGCACGCCTACAATACTTTTATAATCAAGCATTTAAGGTAGTGAGTTTCTGGAACAGTCAGCAGGATGGGATGGTCGCGGGCTTGCGTCCGCCGTTCGACAACAACGGTTTGCCGCCTGGCGTCGTTGGCAGCCTCAGCCAGAATTTCAAGAAAAAGATGTTCCGGGATGTGATGGGAACACGAACAGGTGACCAGGTAACCGCTTGGGCGCAATAGCTTCAGGCTGCGAAGATTGATTTCCTTGTAGCCGCGCCGGGCGGCGGGAACGCTGGCGCGGTTCTTGGCGAAAGCTGGGGGGTCGAGCAGAATCATATCGAACTGCCGGCCCTGCTCGTCATATTGCTTCAGGACATCGAAGGCGTTGCCTTCGCGAAATGTCACATTGGTGACCTGATTCAGCTCCTGATTGCGGCGTCCGGCCTCAATGGCCGCTGGGGAAAGATCGATGGCCTCCACGCGCTGGCATCGGCCAGCAATAGTCAACGCGAAACCGCCGTTGTAGGTGAAGCAGTCGAGGACTTCGCCAGATGCATACAGAGCAGAGGCGCGGCGATTTTCACGCTGGTCCAGGAAGGCGCCGGTTTTCTGTCCTTTCATCAGATCGTAATGAAAGCGCACGCCGTTTTCGACGGCGATGATTTCCGGCGGCACGTCGCCCGCGAGCACGGAGACATTCTGTTCGAGCCCTTCGAGAAGCCGCACTTTGGGATCGTTGCGCTCGACGATGCCTTTGGGAGAAAACAGTTCCCGGAGGATGTCCACGATTTCCACCTTGCGCCGGTCCGTGGCCTGGCTGAGAGTTTGCATGACCAGCCAATCCGCGTAGCGGTCGACAACGAGAGAGGGGAATTGGTCCGCTTCGCCGTAAACGAGGCGGTAAACCTGTGTATCCTCGACGAAGCGGTCGCGAAACGCGGCCGCTGTACGAATGCGCGCGAGAAGGAAATTGCGGTCGATGGGAACATCTTCGCGGGTGATAACACGGAGGGAAATCTGCGAACGTTCGCTGTAGAAGCCTCGGCCAAGGAAGCGCCCGCGCTCGTCGCAAATTCGTACGGCGTCGCCCGGACCGGCTTCGGCGCCGCGGATGTCGCTGCGGTAGACCCAGAGGTGTCCGGCGAAAATCCGTTCAGCCCCGCGCTGGGTAATCACAACCTGCGCTTCCGGCACGGGAGGCTTCCTTTATCGCGACGTACCGCACGGCATGACAATTTTATTGTGCACACAGAGCGCCCGGTGCGCTCAGTAGGCTCCAGGGTAGCCTCAAAGCCATGCGGTTATATTTTTATGATGGCACACTTTGACGAGGGATTCCAGCGCAGAACGACGCGCCGGCGGGAAGGAATTTGCGCGCCATGAAGCTCGCGGAGTTTGATTATAAATTACCAGCGGAGCGGATTGCGCAGCGTCCGCTGGCCGACCGGGCCAGTGCGAGAATGCTGCTGGTCGAGCGCACCGGCGCGGGTCTGGAGGATCGGTTATTCAGCGAGCTGCCACGGATTGTGCGCGGCGATGAACTGGTGGTGGTCAACAACACGCGCGTGATGCCGGCTCGCTTACTCGGACGGCGGCGCGGTATCCGAGCGGAGCGCGCGGGCAAGCTCCGCGGCGAGTTCTTGACCGCGGAGATTGAGGTTCTGCTCACGAGGGAAATCCGGCCCGATGAATGGGAAGCGCTGGTGCGGCCCGGCCGCAAAATGCGCGTCGGTGAGCAAGTCGTCTTCGGCGAAGGCGAGCTGGAAGCGGAAGTCGTTGCACGCGGAGAGTTGGGGCTGCGGCGACTGCGGTTTTCGGCGCCCGGCGGAGTGAGGGAGGAGATTGAGAAGCTGGGCCACACGCCGCTGCCGCCCTACATCCAGCGGCCGGACGATAATGCCGACCGTTCGGACTATCAGACGATCTTTGCGCGGGAGACCGGCGCCATAGCGGCGCCTACGGCGGCGCTGCACTTCACGCCGGAAATTGTGAAGGCGCTGAAGAGCCGCGGCGTCGAGATATGCGAGATTACCTTGCACGTCGGGCTGGGCACGTTTCAGCCGATCCACGCCGAAGAAATCGAGCAGCACAAAATGCACATTGAAGCCTACGAGATCTCGCCAGAGGCAACGGAACGGATTGCGCAGACGCGTGCTTCGAAGCGCCCCATTCTTGCCGTGGGGACGACGGTTGTGCGCGCCCTCGAAGACGCCGCGCAGAAGAGCGCGCAGCGAGACAGACCTGTGCGTGCCGGATGCGCGGAGGCGGAAATCTTCATTCGTCCCGGGCACGAATTCCGGGTCGTCGATCAGTTGCTGACCAATTTTCATCTGCCAAAATCGAGCTTGTTGGTGCTGGTGGCGGCGTTTGCCGGACGCGCACGCGTTCTTCGCGCCTACGAACATGCCATTGCACAAGGCTACCGGTTCTACAGTTACGGCGATTGCATGCTGATCCGGTGAAAATCGGTGGAGGGCCATCTTGAGAAGCCGCCGTTGCCCGGCGACTTGGCCCCGGTAGTATCCATGGATGCAAGTAGCAGCGGCTTCGTCTATAATCGCGGCCCTGCCACGGTGGGTCCAAGCGTGTGGGCAGGGAGCAGCGGATGCGCTACCTGATTCTCAGCGACATTCATGCCAACCAGACGGCCCTGGAGGCGGCATTGGCCGCCATGCAGGGGCGCTGGGACAAGGCTGTGTGCCTGGGCGACGTGGTCGGTTACGGGCCAGACCCCAACGAGGTGATTGACCGCGTTCGCGGACTGGTGGCCGCCTGCATTCGCGGCAACCACGACAAAGCAAGCTGCGGGCTCGATAGCGCCGAGGACTTCAATCCTGTGGCCCGACGCGCGGCACTTTGGACGCGAGAGCAGCTCACAGCCGAAAATCTCGCTTACCTTCAAAACCTGCCGCAGGGCCCCGTGGAAGTTGACGGCATCACTCTCATGCATGGCGCGTGGGAAGACGAGGACGAGTACGTTTTCTCACCTGCACAAGCGCTGGATGGCCTGCTCGGCCCGCCGACCATGGTGAGTTTTTTCGGACACACGCATTTCCAGGGCGGATTTTCGTTTGTGGACAACACCCTGGAAGTGATCCAACTCCGCCCGGCCGAAGGCACGAGTTTTGCGGCGATGCAGGTCAATTCGAAAACGAGGTATCTGCTCAATCCGGGATCGGTGGGCCAGCCGCGCGATGGCGATCCGCGCGCGGCGTTTGCCCTAGCCGATTTGGAACACAATGTCGTGGAATTCTGGCGCGTGCCTTACAACATCGAAGCAGTCCAATCGCGCATGAGCGAAGCCGGGCTGCCGGAGCCTCTGGTGATGCGGCTGGCATACGGAAGATAAGGAGCGCTGCAGAGTCGAATCCGCTGCGTTGCCGACGCTTTCCCGCCGGCGCAATCTGCCGCTTTGGAAAAATTCCATGAATGAAGAAAAACAAAGCCGTTTTCCGGCGCCGTTGTTGGCCGGAATCGCCATCGTCGGCCTGATGGTGCTGGCGCTGTACTGGTTGACGAAGCCCGGTTCGGAAGGGAGCGCGGCCACCGCAGAACACCACCTGCCCCTCGGCGAAACGGAGAAGACTTATGCTGAGCAGATTCACGTCAGCGACTTGCGCATGAGCCGCGCGGTGAATTTAGTGCAGCAAGAGTTCACCTACATCAACGGCGTGCTGGCCAACGACGGCGTCCGCGAGATCCGCGACATCGAACTAGTCACCGAATTCCGCGACCAGTTCAACCAGGTCGTGCTGCGCGAAATCCAGCGCCCCTTCGGGACCGCGACCAAATCCGGCGCGCCGCTGCCCGCCGGCCAGCGCCGCGATTTCCAGCTTACCTTCGAGCACGTGCCCGCCGTGTGGAACCAGCAGTATCCTTCCATCCGCGTGAGCGGCTTGGTCTTGGATTAGCGTCTGGGATGCACCGTTTTCGACGGTGGCAACCTGCGCAAACCAGACGCAGGTTGCCGCTACAAATTCCTTCCCAAAATGCTTCTACTGCAAAGCGGATGGCCGGTTTTATAATTCCGGCCGTGAGTGAAACGTCCGAGGTCGCAACGGAGTTAAGCCGCACGCTGGCAAATCTGCAGAGTGCAGGCGACGTGGAAGTGTGCGAAGACGGAGAGCGCCTTGCGGAACTAGCGAAGTTCCAGTTCGAGGTGCGGCGGCAGGGACGCGCGACGTTTGTGCATTTGTGGTCGGACGAGCGCAACCTCGTGCGGCGCGTATTGCGTGTGGCCGAAGATGCGCCCGGCCGGCTCGTGCTGGAAGTGCAGCGCTTCGGAAAGAGCAAGCCCGGTCGGCTGGAATTTCTGAGCTCAGCGGGACGTCCGGCAGGCCGGATCTCGCGCGAAAAATTCCGCGCTCGGTTCCGGCGCCTGCTCCTCACGCAGTTTCCGGACGAGGAGGTCGAATCGCTGACCTCGGCGCCGGACCTCGAGCATTCCTTCTCCGGTTCGTATACGCGGGGCATAACGCGTCGCGGCCAGTGCGCTTGGGCCGTGCTGGGTGTATCGAGCGCGGAGGATACATCCACGATTGACGCCGCCCTCACCTTCGGCCTGCTGTGGCTCGATTGGACGCGGGGTCACGCGGAGAAAAAAGCCATTAAAGGGCTGCGGTTGATTTTGCCCGAAGGAAGCGCGCGGGTGGCGGCGCACCGGCTGCAGGCAATCGTCTCAGATGCAAATATTGAGCTCTACGAATTGAACGAGGCGGCGTGGAGGCTGCGGCGAATTGATCCGCGAGACGCCGGAAATCTACTGACGTGGCTGACGCCTCGCCGGGAAGCCGAGGACAGGCGTGCCGCGGCAAAAGATGTAATTGAGCGGGTCATGTCGCTCGCTCCGGGCGCGGTTGACGCTATCGTGCCGCCGGGCACACGCGAAGTAGTCCTGCGGTTTCACGGACTGGAATTTGCCCGTTGGCGTGGCGGGCGACTGCGCGTTGTGCCTCTCGATGACGCGCGTCCCAGGAAGTCGCGTCGCCGGGCGACGCTGGAAACTCTGGTAAAAGAATTGGCAACGTTTCGGCACCCGTTGGCCACGGACAGGAATCATCCGTTGTATCGCGTGGCTGCCGAGCGCTGGCTGGAGTCGCTCGCCCTCCACGACATCTCGACGATTGACGCCCGGCTCGATCCGCGGCACGTTTATCCGCAGGTGCCGGCGCTTTCCGGTTCGGGGCCAGATTCTATGGGAGCCGGGCGCGGCGTGATCGACCTGCTGGGCGTAACGCGCGAGGGACGGTTGGCGGTCATCGAACTGAAGGCCTCGGAGGATCTGCACCTGGCCCTGCAGGGCATGGACTACTGGTTGCGCGTTCGCTGGCACTTGCAGCAGGGCGATTTCCCCCGCTATAGCTATTTCAGCGGCGTCGAGCTGCAAGACAAGCCGCCGTTACTCTATCTCGTCGCACCGGGTTTCCGTTTTCATCCGGCGACGGACACGCTTCTGCGATACATCTTGCCGGAAGTAGAATGCGTTCGCGTCGGCCTAAACGAAGACTGGCGGTGTGGACTCAAGGTCGTCTTTCGGCAGTAGCGGCTTGAAATTATCCCCAAAAAAATCAAGGAAGCAGCTTTGGCAAAGCCTCCACTGCTTCCCGGGGTGTTTCGAAGTGGTCTTGTTGGATTTGATGCCAGCCAAGGGTAAACGTTTGCCTGTCCAGTGCGAGCTAAAAGCCTTTCAATTTCAGCAAATTCGATGAAAAGATTCGATGAAAAGAAAAGAAGCAGCCTTGGCTAGGCCGCAGCTGCTTCCCGGGGTGTGTCCTTGAAGTGGTCTTAACCATATAGATGCTCGCGGCGGCAAAAGGTTGCACAAACCGGGCGTCGGGCGTTGGAATCGCTAAGCGATTGTGTCATCATCTCTGCCGCTCGGGCGGCGGTGGCTCGCGCCGCGCCCAGGAATTTCCGGTTATGTACCTACGCTTTTGGGGTGTGAGGGGCTCCACGCCAACGCCGCAGCGCGATAACCTGCGCTACGGCGGAAATACGTCCTGCGTCGAGCTACGCACCCGGGATGGCATCTTTGTGCTAGATTGCGGGACCGGCCTCCGCCTGCTCGGACACAGCCTGCAGAAGGAATTCGGGAAGCGGCCCATCAAGGCGCGCGTCTTCATCAGCCACTATCACTGGGATCACATTCAGGGCATCCCCTTTTTCGCGCCGCTGTACGGCTCGCAGAATAAATTCGACTTCCACTCCTTCAAGTCCACGGAAACGAACGTCCGCCAGGCCCTCGAAGACCAGATGATAAATCCCTATTTCCCCGTGGACATGCGCGCCATGCTTGCGCACCGCTTCTTTCACCAGATCGGCGAAGAGAGGCACAACTACGACTCCCTGACCATTACCAGCAAGCGTCTGAACCATCCGCAGGGCTGCATGGGCTTCCGCATCGAGCACAACGGAAAAGTCATCGTTTACGCCACCGACAACGAACCTGGCAATCCCGAAGGCGACCAGAACGTCCGTGCGTTGGCCCAGGGCGCCGACGTCTTCATCTACGATTCGCAGTACACCCCGCACGAGTACAAAACGCTCAAGAAAAACTGGGGCCACTCCACGTGGGAAGAAGCCGTCAGCATCGCTCGCGAAGCGGATGTGAAGAAACTCGTCCTCTTCCACCACGACCCTGACCACGACGATGACGCCGTGGACGCTATTCTCCGCGCCTCCCGGCGCCGCTTTCGCGCAGCCGTCGCCGCCAAAGAAGGCCTCACTATCAAATTGTAACGCCGGCTTCCAGCCGGTGATGTTTTCTGTCCGTACCTCCTTCCTTGCTTCGTCTTTTGCTTGACGTCGCGGCGCCGCGCGACGAGAATGCCCGCGCATGGAAACATCCCTCAGCGCGCGCCTCGCGGGAATCGTGCTGCCGGATACGGACGGCCGCGAACTTCGGCTCGGTTCTTTGTGGAAGGAAAGTCCCGCCGTGGTTGTATTTCTCCGCCACTACGGTTGAGTGTTCTGCCGTGAGCACATCGCGCAGTTGCGCGAACACGAAGCGTCCTTCCGCGAGAAACACGCACAGCTCGCCGCTATCAGCCTGGGTGACGGGCCCTACGCGCGCATCTTTCGCGAAGAGACGGGCATCAGCTTTCCGTTGCTGGTGGACGCGGAGCGCCAAGCCTATCGTGCTGCCGGCCTGCGCAGCGGCAACCTGCTGCATATTTTCCGAGGCGATAACAAAGCCGCTCGCAAACGCGCCAACGCCGCCGGCCTTCGCCAGTACGGCTTGGGCAAGAACCCGTTCCAACTCGGCGGCAGCTTCGTCTTCGGCCCGGGCGATGTGGATCGCTTCGCCCACCTCAGCGAAACCTTCGGCGACAACGCGCCCATTGCCGCGCTCCTCGCCGCATTGCCGTAGCACAGACTTATAGGCTGTGCTCTCAGCACTTCAATTTATTGGGAATACACACAGGCTGGACGCCTGCGGCACGTAGCTCAATAAAACAGGTATTTGCGCCACTTTTCGTCCTGGCGGCCGATGAGGCGCATCAACTGGCGCGAAGTGTGGAGGGTGAACGGCCGCGGGCGGCGCTGCAGGCGCAGGCCGGCCTCTTCAGGAGTGCGGTCGCCCTTCTTGTTGTTGCAGGCGTAGCAGCAGGCCACCAGGTTTTCCCAGGTGGAATGCCCGCCGCGCGAACGCGGCAGGACGTGGTCCAGCGTCAGCTCGCCGGCGGGAAAAATTCGTCCGCAGAACTGGCAGGTATTGCGGTCGCGCAGCAAGATATTTTTACGTGAGAGCGCGCGGGTCTGCTGGGGAATGTGCCGGTAAGCGAGCAGGCGAATCACCGATGGGATCTTCATGGACGAAGCCGCTGAATGCACTTCGCGGTGGTTGTGCTCCTCGGCCTGGGCGACACCCTTGAGCATCAGGATAAGCGCCCGGCGCACGGCGGTCACGTTGATGGGCTCGAAGGTAGCGTTCAGCACTAGCACGGGCTCTTGCAGAACGGATGGGCGCCGCGTCACCGGCTTCACGTGTGCCGGCAGCTTTTCCGGCGCGGAATAATCCACGGAAAGTCTTGGCCGAGGCCGCAAGCCGTCCTTCGGGATCAGGCTCATATTTGTCCGTCAGGTGCTATTCCTTAGATGCTGCTTCTGCCCTGCGGGTTCTGCGCTCTGCGCCGATGAAGCCCGAAGCCACTCTGGCGCCACGCGCGCAACCGTTAAGGCTACCACACGGCTCGCTCCTGCCTGCCGCAGGACCCGCGCACATGCATCCAGGGTCGCCCCGGTGGTAAATACATCATCTACCAGCAGTACCCGTACCTTGTCAATCTTCGTGTCCGCGCGCATGGCATATGCGCCACGCACCGTCAACCAGCGCTCTTTGCGGGTGAGCTTCAGCTTTCCCGGCCGGGACCTGGTGCGCACCAGCAAAACGGGCCGCAGCGGCAGGCCCAGGCGCCGGGCCAGAGGCCGCGCAATCAGTTCAGCCTGGTTATAGCCGCGCTCCTGCAGGCGCGAAGAGTGCAGTGGGACTGGAACTACTACATCGGCGGCGAACGCTTCCGGGTCGCATACGACCATCTCTGCAAGCCGCGCTGCGAACCAGCCGCCCAGCGGCGTCACCGCGTGGTACTTCAACAGGACAATCGCCCGCACCATGGCGTCGTTGTACACGGCGAAGCTGCGCGCGCGATCGAAATGGTATACGTCCCGCCGGCACAGGTGGCACAGAGGTTGAACGCCGGCCACGGCCACGGCAGAGGCGAATGGCCGGCCGCACTTCTGGCAGGCCGCGCCCGCGAGGGGTTCGAAAGAATTCAAACAAGCCTGGCAAATGGGAATGCGACTGGCATTCAGCAGCGTGGCTTCACAGATGCGGCACGGCGCGGGAAAGACGAGTGAGGCAAGCGCGTCGAGCGCCTCGCGAAAGGCGGGACGAACTCCGGCAGCGAACTGGCGAAGGGGCGCCACGGCGCTAGAGGCTATCGTTTTTGACTGCGAATGAAAAGAGGACGAAACTTTCGGAGGAGAAGTGCCTAGAGCTGGCCTTGTTCCTGTTTTTCCTGGCAGGCGATGCAGTGGCGGGCCCAGGGCACGGCCTCCAAGCGCTTCTGCTGAATTTCCTGGTGGCAGTGGACGCAATCGCCGAAAGCGCCTTCCTTGATGCGCCCCAGAGCTTCCTCGACCAATTGCAGGATGATGCGTTCGTGATTGGTCTGGCCGAAGAGGAACTCCTTTGTGTAGGAGTTCGCCGCCTTGTCGGCTAGGTCCACCGTGGGATCTTCATCGGCCGCCCGGCCTTCTTCTTCGGTGCGCGCAATGATCTTCACCAGTTCTTCGCGCTTGGCATCGAGCTTCTTTTTGTAGTAGTCGGTTCTCTTCTTATCCATGGCAGAGCGCACTGCGGCCCTTCAGAGTCCCAATGCAAAACGACGAATATACAGACGGGTACGCTGAAAGTCAAGTCGCGCCGCCTGAAGCTTAGTTGCGGGTCCGCGGAGCGGCTGATAGAATCGTGCGTCTGTGCCGGTGTTACCAGCGCGCGCAGTAGTGCGCGGCGTTGCGTGTCTTGCCGATTTATCCGCGCCCATGGCGGGCATTCGGCGCCCCGCGGGAGGACGTCCTTGGCGAAATATGATCTGGTCGTGATCGGGAGCGGTCCGGGCGGCTACATCGCCGCCATCCGCGCCGCACAGCTCGGATTGAAGACTGCCGTGGTGGAAAAGGACGGCTTCCTTGGCGGCACCTGCCTGCACGTCGGCTGCATCCCCACGAAAGTCCTGCTGCACCACGCGGAGATTTATCACCATTTCAAAAACGCCGC
>DASYRO010000545.1:0-5478 GCA_036004385.1 Candidatus Acidiferrales bacterium | reverse complement strand
CGTGGACATCCTGAACATGATGGGGCTCTCCATGATGGCCATGGGCGCGCTGTGCCGACTGGCGCGCACTCGCGCAGCGACAATTCTTTCCGCCGCAGCCGTTTCGTTCGCCATTGCGCTGGCGACGCCGCCGCTGTGGACTACGCTGCGGCCGCGCTGGCTGCCGTGGCCGCTCGAGTCGTACATCAACGGCGTGCACACGTATCCCGATCCGCGGCCGTGGCTGTTTCCGATTTTTCCATGGGCGGCGATTGCCTTTGCCGGACTGGCCGTAGGATTCATACTCTTCAGCGACTGGGCCAAGAAGCGCGAGTCGCTGACTGCAGGTTTGATTGGTGGTGGCGGAGTAGTGCTCTACCTTGTTGCGCAGTGGCTGGATGCGGCGCCGCTGCGGCTTTACGCGTCGTACGATTACTGGCACACGAGTCCCAACTTTTTTCTCGCGCGCGTGGGCATCCTGCTGATGATTCTGTTCGCGTCCTACGCGTGGTGCCGCTGGGGAGCAGGGGCCTGGAAATTCAGTCCAATGATCCAGCTCGGACAGACCTCGCTGCTGGTGTACTGGGTACACATCGAATTCGTGTATGGAAGATTCTCCATTCTTCCCAAGCAGGCGGTCAGCATCTCGACGGCCTCGCTGGGGCTGCTGGCCATTTTTGTGGCGATGTTGCTGCTTTCCATGGCGCGCACACGGCTGAAGGGACGCGGCGCGGAAGCGCTCATTTGGCTCCGTCGCGCGGCGCGACCGGCACGTGAAGGCTAGAAACTCAATTTTTGATACGCGGCTGGCCACTTGCGAGAGTCGAATATCGATTACCGATTATCCTGCTTTTTGGGCGGGAGTTTGAAGATGAACTCGCCGGGGTGCGCGAGTCCCATTTCTTCACGTGCAATGCGTTCGATGAGCTTGGGATCCGTCTTCAACCCCTGAATCTCGCCGGAAAGTTTTTGGTTTTCTTCATTGAGCCGGGCGATTTCCTGGCGCAGTTTTTCCACTTCCTTCTGCGCGCGGCGCATAGCCAGGAAGCCGTGCTCTCCGAAGAGCACGTGCGCGACCAGTGCCATGAGCAGCAGGACAAAAATCGTGCTGCCCCAGCGCTGCAAAAACGTCTGCTTGGGCGCCGGCTTTCGCGGCGCTGGCCGCGGCGCGCGCGTCGGTCGTTTCATGCGTACACCCATTTTTGCACCTCTGCGGCCATGGCGCTGGCGGCGTCGCGCGAACCCGCTTCCGTGTATACGCGAACCAGCGGTTCCGTCCCGGAAAGTCGCATCAGGACCCAGGAGCCGTCTTCGAAAATCAATTTCAGGCCGTCCGTGCGGTCTTCCTTCGCTACAGGCTTGCCGAGAAATTCTTTGAAGTCTTTCTTGAGACGTTCCAGCAGCAGCGTTTGCACGTCGGCGGGTAGATGCAGATTCACGCGCACGGGCCAGAATTCCGAGCCGACCTTCTTGAACAGCGCGCGCAGTTGCTCGGCGAGAGACGCGCCGCGCACGGCAATCATTTCCGCGACCAGAAGGCACGCGAGGATGCCGTCTTTTTCCGGTACGTGCCCGCGGATGCTGAGGCCGGCACTTTCTTCGCCGCCCAGAGCAATCTTGTCCTGCTTAATCAATTCGCCGACATATTTGAAGCCGACCGGCGTCTGATAGACCGGCTGGCCAAAGTGTTTGGCAACCGCGTCCAGCAAATGAGTGGTGGCCACGCTGCGCGCCGTGCCCAGTTTCCATCCGCGCGTTTCGACGACGAAGTCATAGAGCAGCGCCAGGATGTGATTCGGCTGCATGAAACTTCCGTCGGCATCAATGATGCCGAAACGGTCAGCGTCGCCATCAGTGGCGAGGCCGGCGCTGGCGCCATGCGCAAGAACGGCATCTCGCAACGGCTTCAGATTGGATTCGGAAACGTCGGGGCCGGCGCCATCGAACAGGACGTCTCGCTCCGTGCGAATAGCGTGCACGGAAGTGCCCTGGTCAATAAGCGCGCGATCCAAATAGCCCGCGCCGCAGCCGTGCAGCGGGTCGCAAACAAAATTAAGCTTTGCGGCTCGGAGCGCGCCAAAATTGACGAGCTGGAGCAGCCGCGACAGGTACGGCTCGCGAGGACTGATGCGCTCGACGCCGTCGGTCGATTTCTGCTCGCCGTGCCCGGGCGCGGGCGGAATTTTTCCGGCCAACTGCGCTACGCGCGCTTCAATATCTTTCGTGACTTCGGGCAACGCCGGGCCGCCATCGGGGCCGGAGAATTTCAGACCGTGATATTCGGCGGGATTGTGACTGGCCGTGAAGTTGATGGCGCCGTCGGTCTTGCGGCGCAGGATTTCGCAGGCGATGGCCGGCGTCGGCGCAGCGTGGTCACAAAGCAACACGCGCACGCCGTTGGCGCGCAAAACGGCCGCCGCGGCGGCTGTAAACTCCTCTGAGAAAAAGCGGGGATCGTGCCCGACAATCAGGACGGGATTTTTGTTCCTGCTCCGGACGTGTCCGGCAATGGCTGCTGTCGCCAAGCGCACGTTGGCGAAGGTGAACCGATCCGCAATGATGGCGCGCCAGCCGGACGTGCCGAACTTGATCGGAGAAGCGGCGGTTTGATTGCTCACCATCGCGAGCTATTGTATCTTGACGCGCACAAGGGCGACCAGCGATCGGCGCCCGGTGAACAGAACTAGTAAAGAAGTCCGATAGACAGCGGAGATGACGGAGTGATGGACAAAGTTGTGGTTATGACAACCTGCGCGAATCACGTGGAGGCGAAGCGCATCGCGCGTGCGGCTGTGGATGAGCGTCTTGCGGCTTGCGTCAACGTACTTGGCGTGCCGGTCGAATCCACGTATCGCTGGAAAGGAAAAGTGCAGCGGGCAAGGGAAGTAATGGTTTTGATGAAGACGTCGCGGAAGAAACTCACTGCGCTGCACCGCCTGGTAGAGAGCCTGCACAGCTATGACGTGCCGGAATTTATCGCTGTGCCGATCGCGGCAGGCTCACCAGCCTATCTTGCGTGGTTGGAGGAGTGTCTGGCCGCGCCGCGCGCCGCAACCAGAAAAACAAGCAGGAGCCGCCCATGACGGAAATATCGCCGGCCATCGCACCGTATCTAGTCGGGGGACGAAACGGCTTCCGGTGGTTTCACGTAGAAGACGTGAAAGGGCCGGCGCTCGGGGCACTGGCCGCTGAATTCCATCTGCACGAATTGGCGGTGGATGATTGCCGTACGGCGGGCACGCGCGCCAAGATCGAAGAATACGAAGGCCACCTGTTCATCGTCGTGAATACGCTGCACTTCGAAAAAGAAAAAGATTCCTGCTGGTTCGGCGAGTTCGATATTTTTGCGGGCAAGGATTTCGTCATCACCGTGCACGATGGACCGAGCCGCACCGTGGCGGAAGTGAAGCCGCGTTTTGCATCCGACGCAAAGATGGCGCAGCCCGGCCGGCTGCTCTATGCGCTGTTGCGCGTGATCGTCGGCCGTTACATGCCGGTGCTGGACACGATTGAGGAGCGCATCGACGCGATCGAAGAACAGGCTTACGCGCAGCCCACTCCGCAGATTCTCTCAGAGATTTTCAGCGTCAAGCGCGCGCTGATCGAGTTTCGCCGCGTATGCACCACGATGCGCGAGGTGGCCAACCAGCTCCTGATACGCCCGGAGCTGTGGATCCGCTCGCAACACATGTATTTTCGCGACGTGTACGATCACGTGGTGCGCGCGCTGGATTTCGTGGACACCTACCGCGACATCCTTACCGGCGTGCTGGACGTGCACCTGAGTGCCACGGCCAACCGCACCAACGAGATCATGAAGGTGCTCACCATCTTTGCGACGATTGCCACGCCGTTTCTGCTGGTGACGAGTTTCTACGGAATGAACTTCGAGAATTTGCCCCTGCTGCACAGCCCGTCCGGCGCGCTTTGGGCGACCTTCGGGATGTTGCTCATAGGCCTTCTCATGCTGTGGTTTTTCAAACGGAAAAAATGGATCTGAATCGAGCCGGCTCGTCGCGCGAGAATGCGCGTCATTTCGCAGCCGGAGGTTTCTGGCCTGAGCGGAATGTCGTCCATGGGCCGGCCTTCATATCGCCCAGGATGGGCGCCTGCCACGAAAACTCCGGATGCGCTTTCAGGAACGGCGCGGCAATGAAATTCGCGCCGCAGGGATGGCCCACGCGGGCGCGAAGCGTCATGGCCGCGGCCATCGCGTCGTCCATCACTTTTCCCTGAACCGCGCCGCCGGGATATTTGGGACCCCATTCCCACTCAGGCACGCCGCGCGGAGAAGCGTCCACATGGCCGCAGAGCGTGCGCTCGTTGGCTTCTTCCTTATTCTGCACAACGTCTACATGGTCGCTCATCGCGTTCTCAGCCCAGGCAGCGTCAATCTTCCCCTTGGACTTGTTCATCAATTGTTCCCAGCGAGCGCGGCGGGCGTTCGGCGAGCTGCCGGAATTTTTCGCGTCGAACTTCGTTTCTTCGTTGAGGAGTTTCGGATCGCTAGGGAAGTTTGAGCCGACGAAGTAGCCGTCCTTCGTGCGCCACAGTTTGTAATTCTTCAGGCCGAGTTCGAGCTGCGCGATCTCGCCAGTCTTGCGATCGGCGATAAGCCAATCGTTGGCGTAGCCGCCATTGTTGCCGTCGAGCATGATGCGCACATATTCGTCGATGGAGGTTGCGTACTGCATGGCCTTGCGCGCGCGCATGAATTCCGGCTTGCCCTTGGGGTCATAACCCTCGAATTGAGTGATGGTGGTTTCGGTGATGGCCAAGCCGGCATCGTTCACGCCAAAATCGTCGTCGCTAGCGATTACGCCCGGGTAGCCGTCCATCAGGATGCGGTGACCGTGCGCGGGCGCGATGTCGAAAATGATCCGCCAGCGTTCGCCGGACCAGTAGCTGGTCCAGGCGTTGTGAGCCATGACGATTTTTCCGTCCTGGGTATAACTGCCGATAGCCACGAATGCACTGCAGTTGCCCGGACTCACCAGTTTCGGAGCGTGAGCCACCTGCTGCTGCTTGTTCAGCCAGGGCACGTAGTAGTCGGGGACTTCTTCGAACGCGTTGAGCGCGACCAGGTCGTCAATGTCCATCTTCGCGCCCCGGGCCCTGGCCCCGGCGAGAATGCCATTCAGCTCCTCTTGATATTCAGCATCGATACGCGGCCAGAGGATGGTGCGGGCGGTCTCGCGGAAGAAATTCCAATCGCGTTTGGTGCGATGCGTGCTGTCCAGACGAACTGCTTTGTAAGCGTCCTCGATTTCCTTGGCGAGCAGGTAGCCGTGCTGGTAGCCAACTTGCCCCGGAGTTCCCTCAAGATGGACGTAAATCCAGCCGCTCTGCTCGAAGCGGTAAGCCCCACGCAGACGCGAGTCAGACTCAGCGGCGGATGAGCGTTTCGCTTGAGTGTCTGCGGAGACGGAGGCAATCGGCAAGTGATTGAAATTGGCGGCCAGGAAAGCGCCGGACGTCAGTAACAGCGCTCCGACGGCG
>DASYRO010000544.1:0-3970 GCA_036004385.1 Candidatus Acidiferrales bacterium | reverse complement strand
TCAAATCGGTGTCCAACAAATCACGCAAGATTTGCATGGCCCTCCACGCAAGAGTAGGCAACCTTGCGGCTTTCCCGTAAAATGTTCGGCTCGGACATCGCCCATGAAACACAAAGTTACACTGATTCCCGGAGACGGCATCGGGCCGGAAGTGGCCCGCGCGGCGCGGCGCGTCATTGATGCGTCCGGCGTGGAGATCGTCTGGGAAGAAGTTTCAGCGCGGGGCGAAGCCGAGCGCCGTGGCGGCGCATACATGAACCTGGAGGTCGTGGATTCGGTGAAGCGCAACCGCGTGGCTCTGAAGGGCCCTATTGCCACTCCCATCGCCGAGGGTCCGCCCAGCATCAACGTCGGCCTGCGCAAAGCGCTGGAACTCTACGCCAACCTGCGGCCGGTGAAGAACCTGGCTGGGGTCAAGTCCGTAGCTCAGGACGTCAATCTGATCATCGTCCGCGAAAACACTGAGGATCTCTATGCGGGTATCGAGCACACTATCGTGCCGGGCGTAGTCGAAAGCCTGAAAATCATCACCGAAAAGGCATCCACGCGCGTTGCTGTGTTTGCCTTTGAGTATGCCCGCAAGCATGCGCGCAAAAAAGTCGCCGCCATCCACAAGGCCAACATCATGAAGCAGTCCGACGGTCTCTTCCTGGCATCGTGCCGCAAGGTGGCGGCAAATTTTCCGGACATCGAATACCGCGAAGTGATTGTGGACAACGCCTGCATGCAACTGGTAATGAACCCGCACCAGTTCGACGTCCTGTTGCTGACCAACCTCTATGGCGACATTGTGAGCGATCTGGCCGCAGGGCTGGTGGGTGGGCTGGGCGTGGTGCCCAGCGGTAATATTGGCGCGGACGTGGCCATATTTGAAGCCGTGCATGGCACGGCGCCGGATATCGCAGGCAAGGGTATCGCCAATCCTACGGCCCTGCTGATGAGCGGAATCATGATGCTCGACCACATGGGGGAACTCGACGCCGCGCGGCGCGTCGAGCAGGCGCTGCAGAATGTTTATCGCGAGGGCAAGCAATTGACGCGCGACGTCGGCGGCAAGGCCACGACAGAAGAGTTCACCGACGCCATCGTGGCCGCGATTTCTCGCAGTTGAGGGCGGTCTAAAGACCGGCCCCTACTTTTATTTTCTTCGCGCTAGCTTTAGCGGCGGCGCATACAGATTCGAATCCCGCGATAAGCCGAGAAGAAAAGCCTGCAAGTCTGACGAGCTGGACGTAATAAGCAGCTCATCCCCTTCCCAGGCGTATTTGAGGTCGCGCAGGCGTTCCATCTTCGCGGCGGATTTCACTTCGTCATAGTTCAGCGTGCGGACAACCAGCGTACTCGAGCTGATTTCCAATCGCGCCACGGTGTGCGTGGGAAACAGCAGCAATCCGTCCACGCCCTGTGGTTCTTCCTTGGGCTTGAAATCCATAAAGTAGTCCGTGCCGAACTTGGCCAGACGGCCCTCGAAGATTCCGTGCGACTCCTTGTCCGAATACTGCACGATGTAATTGTTGGTGGCGCCGCGGACGAAGGTCATGGCGACGGTGCCACCTTTGTCATCCGCGCCGGTCCAGCCGCCAATGAGGTCTTCTTCATAGACGATGGAATCGTCCCGCAGCCAGGAATGTACCGAGCGAACGATGCATCCCGGCAGCACCATCAGGGCAATCAGCGCCAGCGCCAGCCAGGGCAGTTGCGGTCGTTTCATGTGTACTCTCCTATTCGACTTTTTGGGGCGCGCCGTCTGCGGGAGGACAGGGCGGGCGTTCATTCACGGGGGTAGATATTACTCTGCGAGCGCGCCTTTTCCCAAGCGGCTCGAATTCGCAGGACGCTGCGCGTTGACAACGCGGACGCCGTCAGAGAAAATCAATTCGCGCAATTCATAAGCATTTCAACGGAGGTTCGTTTGGACGTCAAAGACCCGGCTGAAACCGCGTGGCTCCCTCCCCTGGAAGAATTTGTCGCTGGCGACGTCGTCAAACATGCGCCCATCTCCGAGGGCAAGACGGATAAACGCAAGCGCAAGCCGCACATAATGGCCGTCATCAATGAATGCTGTACGGGCTGCGCCGGTTCCCCTGCCTGCGTGGAGTATTGTCCGGTGCAGGATTGTATGTTCTGGATGCGTGACCCGGAGCACCCGCCCTTCGGGCATATCGTCGTGGACCCGCTGCTGTGCATCGGATGCAAGCTATGCACCAGTAAAGGGCCCGAGGGCGCCTTCCTGGAAGGCTGTCCGTGGGACGCCATTGACATGGTGCCGCTGGCGGAATTCGAAGCACAGTACGGAACACTTCCCTATTGAACAAGAATCCACCGTCCTGTCATTCTGAGCGAGTCCCGGAGTAGTGGGACGAGCGAAGAATCTCCTGGTTGAGATCCTTCGCTTCGCTCAGGATGACAACGCGATACTCTATTTAACGCCTGTGTGAGTACCCGTTACGGTGCCGGGTTGCGTTCCCGAATTTTTTGTGCAGTCAGGCTGGCCTGCGCGGAAATCTGTGACGGCATTCCTTCGCTGGGCCGCGTATAGCGCTCAACGTCAGGCAAGTCTTCCGGCTGGCCGATCAGGTAGAGCGCCCGAAGCGCTTCCCAAACCATTTCCTGGCTCGGGGCGATGGACACAATTTCCTCCCCAGCCGCCACACTCGAGCCATCCGCGACGATCCAGCGCTCAATTCGCCCGGAAACTTTGGAGCGCACTTCTAATTCCTGTTCCTGTGGATCTCCCGGAGCCTTGTACTTGATGCGCGCGACCAGCGTCCCCGGGTTGACGGCGTCGTCCAATTTGAGGCGCTGCGCCAGAGTGCCCACTTGCGGTGCAGCCAGGGCATACGGCCGAAGCATGGCCACGATGTCCGCGCGGCCGCTGGCGTCCCCAAAACGCACCAACGAGAGCGCGGCGTTGTGCCGCACCATGGGGTTGGCGTCGGAAAGCATCGGCAGCAGCGCAGCGTGGAATTCGGCGGACGTGTTGTCCTGTCCCATCACCCAGGCGGCGGTGAGGCGCAGTTCGTCGTTCTGACTCTTGCCCAGCGCCATCACCTGCGGGTACCAACGCCTGACGCCATTGTCGCCTCGTAACATTCGCTCAGAGATTTGCGTCAACGCGTGTTGCGCCTTGCGCGGATGTTCTGCGTCGGCCAGGTTTTCGTCAATCTGCGTATCAGAAAGCGGTATCCCAAACCACGTGGCCCGCCAGAAGAGAAACGGCATCACCACAAACAGAACGGCGATGAGGATGATGCCCAGCTTCCAACGCGGACCGAGGCCGCCTGCGGGCGTTCCTCCTTCGGGGGATGCTGAGTTTTCCGGTTCGGGCAAGGGATTCTCGAATCCGCCGGCGCTACCCCGCGGCGTAGAGATGATACAGCAGGACGTAGATGACGACTCCGGTCACCGAAACGTACAACCAAATCGGATAGGTCCAGCGCGCGATGCGGCGGTGCCGGTCGAATTGCTCGCGCAGCGCGCGCGAAAGCGTCACCAGCGCCAGCGGCACAATCGCCGCCGCCAGCACGACGTGTGTGATCAAGATGAAAAAATAAACCGGGCGAATCCAGCCGTGCCCTTGAAACGGCACGGAGCCAACTCGCACGTGATAGATGACGTAAGAAATCAGGAACGCTGTGGAGGTCGCGAACGCGGCAATCATGCACGCGCGGTGCGCGGGCATCTTTCCGCGACGGATAAACGAGTGGCCTGCGAACAGCAGCACGGCTGCGATGGCGTTTAACGCCGCATTTAACGCTGGATGGAAGAGCACGTGTGCTACTTCGGCTGGCCCGCCGGCACTTTTTCCGCAGCGGGCGCCGGCGATTCTTCGGCGGCTTTCTTGCGGCCGGGCCGCGGCAACTTGGCCAGCCAGCCTTCGCTCTTGGCGTGCAGGAACAGGGTGAAGGCGAACACCGCGGCGAGCGAGAGGCCAATCGTTACAACGAGTAGCCCGTCCACGTTTTGCACC
>DASYRO010000543.1:0-3348 GCA_036004385.1 Candidatus Acidiferrales bacterium | reverse complement strand
TCGAAGCCGCCATGCCCAGCACGAGCACCGCAGCGACGGCCGCGAGTTTGATAAACGTGAGGAAGACCTGGATCTGTCCGCCCAGGCGCACTCCTAGATAATTTACGCCGGTCACAACGAGAATGGCGCCGGCGGCAAGCGGTTGCGCCCAGGTGAAATTGAAAAGATAGGGAGTGGCGGCCCACGGGCGTGGCACGTTGAGAGTAAAAATCGTGGTGCGCACTTCCGGCGTCAGAAATCCCCAGAAGAGCAGCAATCCCGCAGCGATGGATGCGGCCGACGCAGGCCGCCCAAGAATCGAATGCATCCAGCCGAACAAAAATGCCCAATTTTGTCCCAGCCCGCGTTTCAGGTACGGATACTCGCCCCCCGCCTCGGGAAGGGCAGCGCCCAATTCGGCGTAACTCAGCGCGCCAAAAAGAGAGAGCACTCCGCCCAGAATCCACGCGGCAAAAATCAGCAGGACGCTCCCGGTGTCGCGCGCCATCTGGCTGGGCTTCAAGAAAATTCCCGTGCCGATCATCGTGCCGACGACGATCGCCGCTGCTGCCCACGGTCCCAGCCCGCGCACAAGCTCGAAGCGTTTCTCGGTCATGAGTTCTCCGCTGTAGGGGCGCGCCTTCAGGCCGCCCATCAGCGCATTCATAAATGAAGGGCGGTCTAAAGACCGGCCCCTACGAATGGCGAGGAGCAGTATCCATCAGGCTCGCCAGCGAACCTATCGCAAAAGTCGTCACCGTGCCGACGAGCACGTACCACGTCCACGCCAGCGGCGTGTAGCCCCAGAGATAGAGCATCAAACCCAGCCCGGCGAACATCCCCACCAGCGCGCCTCGCGGCGTAGCGCGCTTATTCAGAACGCCAAGCAAGAAGAGTCCGAGCAAGCTTTGATAAATGATGGACGCCACCGTGAGTCCGGTTTCCAGCACGGGGCCCCATTTAATGGTTCCCAGAACCATTAGCACGATGCCCCAGCCAGCCGTGATCCAGCGCGAGCGCACCAGCGCCTGCGCCGATTCCGCCGCGGTGCCGGGGCGGCGCATAAAATCTACGATGCTTGAAGACGCCAGCGAGTTCAGCGCGCCGCTCAGGTTGGACATGGCCGCCGCGAATATCGCCGCAATCAGCAGCCCGGCGATGCCCGGCGGCATTTCGCGCACGACATATTCTGGGAAAATGCGGTCGCGATCGCCGCCCGGGGCGATCAGCGGGCTGTGCTGGTGGTACGCGTAGAGCATCACTCCAAGCACCAGAAACAGCGCGAACTGTGCGAACACAATCGCACCGCTGACTAGGAGCGCTTTTTTGCTGTCCCGTTCGTTGCGCGCCGCGAGCAGCCGCTGCACCATCAACTGGTCGGTGCCATGACTGGCCATCGTCAGGAACGCGCCGCCCAGCAGCCCCGACCAGAACGTATAGGTCTGAGTCAGGCTCAAAGTGAAATCGAACATGCGCAGCTTGCCGCCCGCCGCCGCGGCGACTTGCGTCACTTCCGTCCACCCGCCGGGAAGCTGATTCAGAAGCATGTAGCACGCGAGCGCGCCTCCGGAAACGTAAATGGCCAGTTGGATGACGTCCGTCCAGATCACCGCTTTCATTCCGCCTTCGAAGGTGTAGATGAGCGTCAGCGCGGCGATGAGGATCACCGCGGTGCGTGCTTCGATGTTGAACGCCACGCTGACCACCTTGGTGATGGCCGCCACGCGCACGCCTTCCGCCAAAGTGCGCGTCAGCAGAAACGTGCCCGCGGCGATGGACTTCATGCGCGAACCGAAGCGTTTTTCGATGAGCTGGTACGCGGTGAACATCTCGCCGCGAAAATACTGCGGGATGAGAATCAGGCAGATGAGTATGCGTCCGAGGTTGTATCCCAGAACGAGCTGCAGGAAACCGAGATTGCCGGCGAACGCCAGCGCGGGCGTGCCGATGACTGTAAGCAGTGAAGTCTCCGTGGCCACGATGGAAAAGGCGATGGCCCACCACGGCGCCGTCCGCCCGCCGAGAAAGTAATCGCGGATGTTGTGCTGGCCCTTGCGGAAGCGCATCCCGAAGAGCGTGATGCCGACCACGTAAAGAAGAATGATGGCGAGATCAACGTAGTGGATGCGCATTATCCTGGAGAGCGGAAGCTTGCTTCCGCCTTGCTACCGCAGAAGCGCCGACTAGGCCGGCATTTCACCTTCAGGAGTCGCGCGAGTCTACCACATGGTGCCAGAAAGAGTCTGGAAACGGCACAGCGAAAATCAATAACGGCACTGACGGATGGCCGTGGTCTGCTGTAGACTAGGAGCCGGAATTCGGGCCATGACATTTCCGCCCAACATTCGCATCGTTCGTCACTGGCCAATGATCGCCGATCACTGACCACGGGATTCCCATGACTTACTACCTCGGTTTCGATGGCGGCGGCACGAAGACGGAAAGCGCGTTGCTCGACGCGTCCGGCAAGCTCGTCGCGCGCGGGCAGGGCGGGCCATCGAATCCTTTGCGGACGAGCTTTGAAGAAGCGTTCGCCGCGCTGAACGATGCGGCAGCCAGTGCGCTGGCCGCAGCGAAGCTCGAGCCGCGGCAAATCCGCGGCGTGTGCGCGGGACTGGCCGGCGCGGGGCGTCCTCGGGTAGTCAAACGGATGATGTCGCACCTAGTGGAAACATTTCCCGACGCGGACGTGCACGTCACCACGGACTTTGATATAGCGCTGGAAACCGCGGTGGGTGAAGCGCCGGGAGTGGTGCTCATTGCCGGAACCGGCTCCTCGGCCTACGGACGCAACGCCGAGGGGCGCAAGGTGCGCGCGGGCGGCTACGGGCCATGGATCGGCGACGAAGGCAGCGCATACGACGTCGGTCGGCGCGCGGTGGAGGCGGTGGCGCACGCGCGCGACGGTCTCGGGCCGGTCACGCTGCTGGCCGAGCTCATCCCCAACGCGCTGCAATGCCCTTCGTGGGACATGCTAGTGGAAAGCATAGCCCGCGCGCCCGATCAGGTTTTTCCACGCCTCTTTCCGCTGGTGCTGAAGGCCGCCGAAGCCGGCGACGCGCCCGCGCACGATATCCTGCTGCACGCCGCGATGAGTCTCTCGCGCATCACTGGCAGCGTGGTCCGCGGACTCGGGCTCACCAATGAGCCGTTCGTGCTGGCCAAATGCGGCGGAGTTTTTGGCCACAGCGAGCTCTTCGAAACAGCGCTCGATGCGCTCCTGGCCAGCGTGGCGCCCAAGGCGCAGATCAGCCTGTTGCTGGAGCCGCCGTCGCTGGGCGCGGCGCGCACGGCCATTCGTCTCTTCCCGCCGCAAACTCCGCAGACGCGCGAAGACGCCTCCGCGTCCCAGGCCGAAGCCGTCCATGG
>DASYRO010000542.1:0-5721 GCA_036004385.1 Candidatus Acidiferrales bacterium | reverse complement strand
CGGGTCGCGGCATCATTCGCCGCGAACCCGGCGCTACACGATTACTTCTTCTTTGGCGGGGCGGTGGCCGTGCGGGCGCCGCCCTTCAAGATTTCCACGTTGCCGTTGGAATTCGTCAGCCGGAGGACGCAGCCGCCCGCTCCGATTTTTCCCATCAGCGAGCTGCCGCCGACTTCGCCGCTCACCGAAATGGAGTGCTCGCTGATTACTTTTCCGAACGAAGTGCGCGCCTCCACGTCGTAGTTTTCGCCGTCCGGCACATACACGCGCAGCACGGAAAACGACGTCCGCGCGGTAATCGGCTGGCATCCCGCGCGGCCTTCCGCGCGGACTTCGACCGAGCCGTTCTGGTTGTCCACGTCCACCGCGCCGCCCACGCCGTCGAGCATCACGCCGCCGAAGGACGTGCGCACGCTGGCCCCGCCGGTGACGCCGGAAGCTTGCACGCCGCCGTTGGAGCTTTCCGCGGTGAGGCTGCCGTCGATGCGGCTGGCGCGCACCAGGCCGAAGCTGGTCTTGGCAAACGCATCACCGTCCACATCGCTCACCGTGACGCTGCCGTTGCCGGAAACAATGCGCGCCCATTTCTTCACGCCGCTGATGTCCACCGATCCGAACGACGCGCGCACGCTGGCCGAGCCGCCCACCGTGCGCAGCGTGACTCGCGCGTTGGAAGTGCTCACGTCGGCGCTTCCGCCGATATCCGACGCGTCAATTTCGCCGAAGCTGGTCCGCAGGATGGCCATGCCGCGCACCTGGCGCGCCAAAATTTTCGCGTTCGAGTTCTCCACTTCCAGCGCCGCGCCGATGTCATGCACGTCCACCGCCCCGAACGAAGTACGCACGGTGAGAGCGTCCGCCACGCGCCCGCCGGTGATTCTCGAATTCGTGGCCGTGAGCCGCGCCCATTTTTTCAGGTCGTCGAAGGTAATGGAGCCGAAGGTGGTAGCCAGCTCCGCGCTGCCGGCGATGGCGCGCGCCTCCACCGCGCCGTTCTGGTTCTGCACGGTGACGTCGCCGCGAATGTCGCTCACCATGACGCTGCCGAAGGAGTTCGTCACGCTGGAAGGCCCGCCGGCGTCGTCCAGGCGCACCGCGCCGTTGCTGTTGTTGAGGATCGCACCACGGCTGATTTTCGTGACGGTGACGCTGCCGAAGCGGTTGCGCAGGCGCAGCGCGCCTTCAATATTTGTCACCGTGACGCTGCCGTTGTTGTCGGTAAGGTCTACGTCGCCGGCGTTGTTGGTCACGTCCACAGCGCCAAAAGAATTTTCCAGCCGGTGCGTGCCGCGGCCGTCGCGGAAGGTCAGCCGACCGTTCGCATTTTCGATGCTGGCGTTGGCCTTCAACCCGGCGACTTCCACGTTGCCGAAGCGGTTGCGCACTTCCAGCGGCGCCGTTTCCGGCAGCGTCACGTCATAGTTCACCGAATAGCCGATGTTGCGGCGGTTCCAGAAACTTTCATCCGGCTGCGGATATTTTGTCTGCACGAAGATGCTGCCCGTGGTCTGCACGGAGATTTCGATGCGGTTGCAGAAATCCTTGGCGTCATCCAGGCGGTCCGCGGAGCAGCGCAGGCTGGCGCGGATCTGCACTTCCTTGAGCGCGTGCGTGCGCACCGTGATGCTGCCCATGCGATGCTCGAAGCGCACCGGCTGGCCCGCCGTCCACGGCACAGTCTTCGCAAAGTCCCGCGTGAACTCTTCGCGCGGGGTGCGATCCGCCGCCGGCGCGGCGGGCGCCAGCAGCACGAGCAGCGCCGCGGTGGCAGCAACTTTCCGCCGCCAGCTCACGCCAAATTTTTTGTGGATACGCATCTCAATCCTCCCGCAACACAGCTTCCAGCGTCTGCTTCTTTTCCTGGTACAGCGACGTCAATTCGCGCTGCAGATGCGCGTTGTATTTGTTCGCGTCGGCTTGCTTGCGGCATTCCGTGATGGCCGCGTCCAGCACGAGCAGCTTTTCGCGATAGTTGGCGGCCAGCGGAGTGTCAGCTTTGGAGATTTTCGGCTCGGCCAGCGCAGCCAATCTTTCGATGGACTGCACATACGACGCTTCCGCTGCTTGTGTTTCCTTGAGCGCTTTGTCGGTCAACAGGCGTCTTTCCGCATCGCGCGCCACCGGCTGCGTCCCCGTGCGCTGCACCATCATCCATGTGCCCGCGGCCGTGACCGCCAGCAACAAAAGCGCCGCTGTCACCAGTTGCCAGTGCGCCGCAAAGCCTTGCCACAACGCGTCGAAATTCCACCGCGCCCTGCGTTCCTGTTCTGCGCGCGCTTCATCCTGCAAACGCGCGCGGATGCCGGCCCACAGGCGCGGATTTTCCTCGCGGCGTTGCAGCGTGCGCGCGGCGATGGAAAGCTCATTCCACGCTTCGAGTTCCGCGCGGCACGCCGCGCACTCCTGAGCGTGGGACTTCAGCGCGGCGAGTTCCGCCGGTTCCTGCCCCCTCAGCACTCGTTCCAAATCTTCACATTCGACTTTCATGGCTCCTTCTTCCTGCTACCGTTCTGTCATCCTGAGCGAAGCGAAGGATCTCTCCGCGTCGCGAATCAATCGCCACTAGTCACTTCTTTTCAGCATCGCTCGCAACTCTTTTTTCGCTTCGAACAGCCGGTTCTTCGACGCAGCCTCGCTGATCTCCAGCATGGCGGCGATTTCCGCGTGCGAAAATCCTTCCACTTCATAGAGCACGAATGCGGTGCGCTGTTTTTCGCCCAGCCGCGCCATGCATTTTTCCAGCGCCATACGCAGCGGATGGTGCGGCGTGCCCGTGCTGGGATGCAGCGCATCCGGAGTATCCGGCTCGATGGCCTCGTCTTCCGGGTGGCGCTTCACGCGGCGACGCGCGTCGAGGCACGTATTCACCACGATGCGGTGCAGCCACGTGGAAAGCGACGCCTGCCCGTGAAAGTTTCCGCGCCCGCGAAACGCTTTCAGGAACGCTTCCTGCACGGCATCCTCCGCGTCCGTTTCGTTACCGAGTAGATTCCAAGCCAGACTCTTCATGCGCGAGCCGTGCTTCTGGTAGAGCTGTTCGAACGCGCCGATATCGCCCGCCGCGCAAGCATCCGCCAAAGACACTTCGCCCGCGGGGCGAGCGCTGCTGCTCTGCCGCGATGCACTCTCGCGGGTGTCCGGCAAACTCCGCTCCTTCACGAACGGCTGCGTTCCGATGACGCCCTCAATGTACAACGTCAGTCCCCGGCTGTCTCTGGCGACGGCTGTTCACCCGTTCACCGTCCCACTTCTTGGACGCCGCGGACTGTGAAGTCGTCGGATTCGGGATTCGCTCTAAATGAAAGAGGGCGCAGCATGCTGCGCCCCTACTCACCCGAATGCAGTTCGTTCAACTATTTAGCGTTCAACTTCGGAATTGCTATTCGTATCGCAACGCTTCCACCGGCTCCACGCGCGCCGCGCGCCGCGCCGGCACGTACGACGCGGCCAGTGCAACGACAGCGAGCAACGCGGCTACTGCTGCGAAGGTGACAACGTCTGTCGCGCTGACGCCGTAAAGCAGGCTGGCGACGTAGCGCGTCACTCCCACCGCAGCGACCAGCCCGAGCACGACGCCAATCGCGGCGAGTTTCATGCCTTCGCCGATGATCAGTCGCAGCACGTCGCCGGCGTTCGCACCGAGCGCGATGCGGATGCCGATTTCGCGCGTGCGTTGTTGCACGGCGTAGCTCATCACGCCATACAGCCCCACGCTGGCCAGCAACAGCGCCAGCCCCCCGAAAAAGCCCAGCATCGTGGCTGTCGTCCGTGCGACGAAGTACGCCGTGCCGAGTTGCTCTTGCATCGTGCGCATGTCGAATACCGGCATGTCCGCATCCAGCGCCTGGACTTCACGCCGCACCGCCGCCGCCAGCGCCAGCGGATTGCCGTCGGTCTTGACGTGCAGCACCACGCGGCCCTCGAATTGTTGCAGCAGCGGCAGGAAAAATGTCGCGCGCGGCTTTTCGCCCAGCGTGCGGTACTTGCCATCCCTGGCGACACCGATGACCGTCAGAAATTTCCCGGCGGCATCGCCGAGCACCAACCGCTTTCCAACGGCGTCCTGGTTCGGCCAGAAGCGCTGCGCCATGGTTTCGTTGATGATGGCCACCAGCGCGGCGCCATCGCGATCCGTGTCCAGAAAATCCCGACCGCCCACGAGCGGAATTCCCATCGTGCGGAAATAATTCGGCCCGGCGGCGATCATGTTGTACTCGCTGGGCTCGTCCGGAGCCGGCGTACGGCCTTCTGCGCGGACGGATTCGCTGGCTCCGCCGGATTCGAGTGGAATGGTTTCTGCCAGGCTTGCGGAACGCACTCCGGGAAGGGCTTCCACGCGCTCGATCACTTGCCGGAAAAATAATTTTCCGCGTGCCGGTTCGTAGTTGTTCATGCGCATGTCCAGCGAGGCGAGCAGGATGTTGCGCGGGTCGAAGCCGATGTCAATGGTCCGCGCGTGCGCCAGGCTGCGCAGAAAAAGACCCGTGCCGACCAGCAGCAGAAGAGAAAGCGTGATCTGCGAAATCACCAGCGCGCTGCGCAGCGTGGAGCGCCGGTAGCCGCGCTGGCTGCCTTCGTCCTTCAGCGCGGGCACCAGCTCCGGCCGCGACGCTTGCAGCGCGGGCAGCAGCCCGAAGAGCAGCCCTGTCAGCAGCGAAATGCCCAGCGTGAAGCCGAGCACGCGCACGTCGAGCCCCAAGTCCATGTGAAGCTGCCTGAATTCCGGCGGCCGCAACGCCATGAGCAGGTCGCGTCCCCACAAAGAAAGCAGCAGACCCGCCGCACCGGCCAGCAGCGCGAGCAACGCGCTTTCCGTCAGGAGTTGGCGCATCAGCCGCCAGCGTCCCGCGCCCAGCGAGAGCCGGATGGCGATTTCTTTGCGCCGCGCGGTGGCGCGCGCCAGGAGCAGGTTGGCCACGTTCGCGCAGGCAATCAACAGCACCAGTCCCACCACGCACAGCAAGAGCGTCAGAAAACCGAAAACGGAATCCCGCACGCGGGGCCACAAATACGTTTCCTGAAGCGGAAAGATGCGTACGCCCGCGTAGCCTTTGTTTGATTTCGGATACGTCTCCTGCAGCCGCTTGGCGATCGCGTCCATCGATACATCAGCTTGCTGGAGCGTTACACCTGGCTTCAAACGCCCGATGACGTTCATCCATCGCCAATTTCGACTGGTGAACATGTCCAGCCCGCGCGGACGCGCCACCGGCTGCATCATCATGGGCACCCACACTTGCGGCGCCGCGCCGATGGCTGTGCCGGTGAAGCCCACCGGCGCAACGCCGACCACCGTAAAATCCACGCGGTTCAGCTTCACCGTTTTTCCGGCGATGTTGGCATCGCCGCCGAAGCGTTGCCGCCACAGCGTGTCACTGATCACCGCCACGGGATGCGCGTTCGGCGTCATGTCTTCTTCCGGCAGGAACGTGCGCCCCCGCTGCGCCTTCACGCCCAGCAGGTCGAAATAGTTTCCGCTCACAATTTGTCCGTAAATGCGTTCCGCTTCGCCGCCGGTCGAAAAACTCAGCGTCATTTCGCCCCAGCCAGCCATTCCCGTGAACACTTGCTGCTGGTCACGCCAGTCCGTGAAGTCAACGTAGTTTGTCGTTCCGTAATCTTCTCCGCTGGCGTCGCTGGAAAAAACGGCGACGAGTTCGTCCGGTTTTTCCACCGGCAGCGGGCGCAGCGCAATGGCATTGACCACGCTGAACAGCGCGG
>DASYRO010000541.1:0-1593 GCA_036004385.1 Candidatus Acidiferrales bacterium | reverse complement strand
AAAATATGCGCAGAGCGAAGCCGATCCGCAGGCCGCGGGTCGCGAATTGAAAGTGGCCGACGTGGTCACCGGACAATTTTCGCAGGAAGGCGAAAATCTCCGCGTCAGCTTGGAAGTGATTGACGTCGAGGGCAACCGGCTGATCTGGCGCGACGCAGTCAGCGTCCCGGCCAAGGACATGATTGCCGTGCGCGAGCAGGTGACCGCGCGCGTGCGCCAGGGGTTGCTGCCGCTGCTCGGCGCGGCCTCCGGCGCGGCAAGTGCGGCGACGCGGCCGAGCAATCCCGAAGCCTACGAACTTTATATGCGCGCCACGGCCCTTTCCACCGATCCCGCGCCAACCACGCAGGCCATCCAGATGCTCGAACGCGCGGTGCAGCTCGACGCAAACTTCGCGCCCGCCTGGGCGGCACTGGCCCGGCGCTATAACTACGCCGCGTCGTACGGTACTGGCGGCGAGGCCGCGTATCGCCGCGCGGTTGCTGCCAACAACCGCGCGCTGGCGCTCGATCCGGAGATGGAGGACGCCCGCGGGCTCTCCATTCAGTATCGCGTGGAAAGCGGCGATTGGAACGGAGCGTACGACGAAGCGGCGGAGTGGGTGAAGAAGCGTCCGGAAGGCTCGCACGCGCATTTTACGCTGGCCTACGTGCTGCGCTATGGCGGGCTGTACGACCAGGCCATGAGCGAATGCGACACCTCGCTGCGGCTGGACCCCAATGAGAGGCGTCACCGCTCTTGCGCGGATCCCTTCATCCTCGCGGGGAAATTCGACCGTGCGCTGGATTTCCTGAAGCTCGACGCCGGCTCGGAATACGAAAGATTCAGCACGGGTCAGATCATGATGCGCCGCGGCAAGATGAAAGAAGCCCACGAGCTTATGAAGGCTTCCGGCTCGCCTGCCGAGCGGGCCTGCTTGGAATCCCGGCCGCGCGCAGAAATCGAGAAATTGTGGACCACGGATGCGCTGTCCAGAGACTTGCTCCGATTTCCCGACCCGGAGCCGAAATACTGGGTGGGCGCCACACTGGCTACCTGCGGCATGCACGAGGAGGCGTTGCGCTTGCTGCGCGGCGCCGTGCAGGGCGGCTACTGCTCTTTCCCCGCGGTGGATACCGAGCCGATGTGGGACAGCGTGCGCAAAACCCCGGAATTTGCCGAGATTCGCAAAGAAGCCATGGCCTGCCGCGACCGCGCCGCCGCACATGTGGCGCAAACCAAAAAATAGAAACTGCAGACGACCAATGAATCCACAGATTACGCAGATTTCGCAGATTAAGAAACGAAAATAGAAAAGGGAAAATAGAAAACAGGAACGACCAAAGTCGATACTCGATATTCGAAAATAGAAATTTGACTTCTCCTCATCGTCTCGTCGGAGCGGGAAAGGTTGTCATTCCGAGCGCAGCGAGGAATCTGCTTTTCATTTTTCAACGTAGTCGACGATAGTTGGGAGAGAAGCAGTCGTGTGCCAATACGAAGGGAGCGCAGTCGAGTGCCGCTCGGCCTTGTGGGTCGCGGCTTTAGCCGCGACTTTAAAACGTCGGCGCGAAGCGCGTACCGATCCCCGCCCTGAGCGCAGCCGAAGGGTGC
>DASYRO010000540.1:0-1817 GCA_036004385.1 Candidatus Acidiferrales bacterium | reverse complement strand
CGCTTTGATGAAATAGACTTGTGCCACCGTGCCTTCACTATGTTCTATTCCGTAACCAGCCATCGCAAGAACGACGACCAGCAGGCTCGCGACGACTGACGTGAATCTCTTCATGGAAATTCCTCCGGACATGACACCGGCCGGCTTCGGGCCCCGCCTTTCAAACCGGCCGCATTCGGCGCACGTTTGACACCGTTGCGCGCGCAGAATAGTATCGGTAATTTGAAAACTTAGCCATGAAGATTGCCTATTTCGACTGCTTTTCCGGAATTAGTGGAGACATGGTCCTCGGCGCTCTGGTGGACGCCGGCGTGGACATTTCCCGTATCGAGGTCGAGCTGCGCAAATTGCCGGTGAGCGGCTGGACGATTTCCGCCGAAAAAGTAAAACGCAAGGGAATCGGCGCGACGTACGTGAGGGTCGAATCATCCGAGCAAACCAAACATCGCCACTTGCACCAGATTTTGGGGATGATTGAGGCGGCGGGCCTTGCGCCGCGCGTGGCCCAGCGAGCGAAAACCATTTTCGAGTGCCTCGGCGAAGCGGAGGCGCGCATTCATCAGGTGCCCGTGGAGAAAGTTCATTTCCACGAAGTCGGCGCCGTGGACGCGATTGTGGACATCGTTGGCGCGTGCGTGGGCTTTGAGCATCTGGGCATCGAGGAGTTCGCCTGCGGCCCGATCAACGTCGGGGCGGGTCGCGTGAACACCGCGCACGGAATCCTTCCCGTGCCCGCGCCGGCGACCGCGGATCTGCTCCGGCAGGCGGCGACCTATTCGACTGGGATTGAAAAAGAACTCGCCACGCCGACCGGCGCGGCGATTCTCGCCGGCACTACCACGAAGTTCGGCCCGATGCCGATGATGACCGTCGCCAGTATCGGCTACGGCGCGGGAACCGCGGAGCTGGCCGAACAGGCCAACGTCCTGCGCATCTCCATCGGCGAGGGCGCCGCGTCGGAGATTGGCGCCGGGTGGGATGAAACGGTAACGGTCATCGAAGCCAACGTGGACGACATGAACCCGCAGATCTACGGTTACTTTGCGGAAAAAGCGATGGAAGCCGGGGCGCTGGATGTTTTCTCAACGCCCGTACAGATGAAGAAGAACCGGCTGGGAGTTCTGATTACCATGCTGTGTGCGCCCGGAGCGGCGAACAGTCTGATGGAATTGCTTTTTCGCGAAACGACGACCATCGGCATCCGCGCGTACGAGGCGCGCCGCCGCATCCTCGCGCGCGAAATGGTCTCCGTACAGAGCAAGTTCGGCGGCGATGTGCGCATCAAGGTCGCCCATCTGAACGGAGAAATCGTGAATGCGCAGCCGGAATTCGAAGATTGTCAGCGCCTGGCGACTGCATCCGGTGTGCCGCTCCGTCAGGTGATTGCCGATGCGTTGCACGCGTATCAACACTTCGCCAAGGCGCAGAAGAAAAGCGGCTGACCTGGAATGCCCAAATTCTATCTCACCACGCCGATTTATTACGTCAACGCGCGCCCGCACCTGGGCCACACGTACACGACTGTCGTGGCGGATACAATTGCCCGCTACAAGCGCATGCGCGGCTTCGACGTCGTTTTGCTGACGGGCACGGACGAGCATGGCCAAAAGGTGGACCGCGCAGCCAAAGCGGCGGGGATGCAGCCCCTCGCCTATGCCGATCGCATTTCCAAAGAGTACCGCGACCTGTGGAAGGAACTCGATCTTCCCGTCGATCGCTTCATTCGCACCACCGAGGATCGTCACGAGCGCGCCGTGCACCGTCTACTGCAGCACGCGCTGGACGCTGGCTACGTTTACAAAGGTCATTACGAAGGC
>DASYRO010000539.1:0-3888 GCA_036004385.1 Candidatus Acidiferrales bacterium | reverse complement strand
GAAGAGACCGTAATTGATCCTTTGATTAGGCCCCGGGAAGCGCTCTATTCGATTCTGTCGTGCTTTTGAAGATTGTGGCGGGCACATAGCAGTCGGATATTCGCAGAAGTTACGCTTGAACCTCCCTTGGAGAACGGGATGTCATGGTCAAAATGTAGATTGTCTTTGCGTCCGCAGCCCAGAAACGAACACCGGCCCTGATCTCGCTTCCAGACCTCCTGCTTGACCTCAGCAGGAATCAATCGCGTGACTGGCAAGTCGGCATCAGCGACTTGGGTCGCCGCCTCATCTGTGGCGCGCAGAAAAAATCGAAAAACATTGCGATTTCCCACACGCTTCAGCTCGTAACCTACGAGTGCAAAAAGCCCCTTGTCGCTCCAGACTCCGGGAAAAACCTTCTCATAGACGCGGACGAGTTCACGTGCCCCCTTTCCCGCTTTACATTGATCCACAGCGAAAGCAAAAAGCCCGTTCTGTGTAAGTTTGCCGGATGGCAGAAAGCGCGGCTGGTCTACAGCCTTCGGGTCTGGGCATTTCTCTGTTCGACTCGCATCATGCCCTTCATACTCGATTGTGATCCCATCGCTGAGGATTTGGTCTTCATAAGGGGCGTTTGCGCGCTGTGACATCAGCACAACGGAATGACCTCTGTGCAATTGAAAATTCATGCCCCGTTGAAGTGTTTGAATCCCTTCCCGGTCGCACATTTCCCTATACGTGATGATGTCGTCTCTCATTGCGAGATTTGTATACCAGGCTGTAACGGCGGGGACAAGTTCCAGCGCGGGATTTATGGCGACGCGGCGGGCGGTGGTGCAGGCACAGTTAGAGGCAGATCCACGCGGCCCATTTGGCCGCTTTGGCGGTCGCGCAGCAGCAGCCGCATTGTATATTCGCCGGGCGGCAACTCCACGGTAACCGGAAGCAGCAGACCGCGCTGCAAGACCTGCGCGTAATCGTTCGGCTTCAGGGACCATGCAACACGCTTGGCCGCGCTGGCCGCCATTTTTCCTTCCGCAGAATACGCCGCCACGACGTAATCCATGTTGATCTGCCGCGCGCCTTCCGACCAGCCCTGCACCGGAAAACTATCCTTGTCGAGCCAGAACTCGACGCGCACTTGCGCCGCAGACGCGGGCGCCGGCGGCGCGAGCTTCGCGCGAAAGACGATGCCCGTGGCAGGGAACGGATCGCTCAACGCCGCTTCCAGGTCCGGCGTGACGCTGGGGCTGGTGGCGTCGGCTTGCGCGTCGTGGAAAGTTACCCGCGTGGCAAAATAGCCCTTGCGATAACGAAGCTGCGCGCCCTTGCGGGCGAGCTTCAGTTCGATATTGCGGTACCTTCCGTCCCAATTTTTGTTGTCCGGGTAGTAGCCCAGCGTGTAGTACGAAGAGCCGTCGGTTACGGCGAGCGCGACAGCCTGCTGGATGTCGTTGCGGTTGAAGAAGGCTTGGCCGCCGGTGCCTTCCGCCAGTTCGTTGAGCGTGCCCTGCGAGATGCGCAGATAATTAATCGGATTGCGCGGCGTGTCCTGGGGAGCATTCTGCTGCACCTGCTGCGCCTGCCGCGAGGCGAACTCCGCAAAGCTCTCCGGCTCCGTCGGGTTGATCAGCCCGCGCGGGTCCACGGGATAAATGGCCACGCGCGCGTCATTCAACAGGCGGAAAGTATCTCGTACCTTGTCTTCGACGGACTGGCCGAGCATTGAGCCCGCCAAGCGGGTGTTAGAAGTGTCGGACCCCTTGCGATAGGTTGGCGCGAAGTACACCGGAAATGCCGCGGAAACCCAGATCAGGTTCTTGCGGCCGGGATAGCCCACCACGGCATTGGCCAGCGTGTGTAGCGCGGCCAGCGTGCGGCCGGCGCGGTCTTTGTCCGCCACATTGGTGACATCATCCAGAAACCTTTCCATCAGCCAAACGGTCTCCATGCCACCGGGCATGCCATTCTGGACTTCCTGCATGAGTACTTCTATTTCGTCGCGCGTTTCCCTTGAGGTCGTCTGCTGGCGGATACCTTCCGCCGTGGACTGCTGCGGAGCGAATTTCTTCGCCGCGGCGATCAGCAGCCGCCGGTCGGTGGTGAAGTCCTGCAGGACGTAAAGCTGGCTGCTCAGTCCGAGCAGCGCCGTCCACTGCTTCGTCTTCACCGAATTGGAAAGGTAGTGCACGATTTCTTCGCGCATGCGCATCTGGTCAGCGCGCGGCGTATTCAACGAATCCAGCAGGACGATGGTCAAGGGCTCGCGCGGAGGGTGATATTCGGGCCGGTTCGTGTACACGTTCGGCGGCAACGGCGGCGGCGCGGCGCGCGATTCGGATTCTCCGCTCGACGCGAAGACCTCGATGGCCTGTTTCTTTCCTTCCTCCTTGATCTCGAAATCCTCGCGCTTCAGTCCGCGCACCGGCTTGCCGCTCTTGTCCGTGAGCACCACATCCACCAGGACGAGCGACGTCTCTTTTTTCAGCACGGGAACCGTCTCTTTTTGTGGCGCCTGCTGCGCAAGACTGGCAACTCCGCCGAGCAATAATCCCAACGCCGCCAGCGCCAGATATCCTGATTGCTTCACCATTCCTCCGTTTATCCTTGTTACGCCTTCACCTTAGACACGTCAACACCAAACGCCAATTGAACACCCGGATGCGGCCGTCTGAGTGGAAGTTGGCTGGGAGGCCTGGACTCGAACCAGGATAATCAGATCCAGAGTCTGATGTACTGCCGATTGTACGACCTCCCAGCCGGCGAGGACAGAAATGGCCGCAAACGCGGCCGAAACCATTATGCGTTGGAGCAATTGAATTCGTCAACCAAGGAGCAGGTTTCAGGATTCAGGTTTCAAAGGTACTAATTTTCCGCGGCGGAGCCGGAATTCCGTGCCCCGCCAAACGAGTCGCCGCTTGAAGAATCCGGTGAGCCACACAAGAAACCAGGCGACGTCGCGCACAGGCACGAGCCACCATTTCCGCCGCACGAGCGGGTCCTTAAACCCGCGCACGCCCACTTCCCACGCCAGCCAGTAGCGCAGGACCAGATAGGCGGCCGCGTAGCTCGCCGCAAGCCACGGGCTTCCCGTCGCACACGCAACGATCGCCCCGCTCACTGCCCACGGGAGTCCCTGCATGAACAGCATGGCAGCGTAGCCATCCGGGCGGGAGGCGCGAAAGGCCAGTGACCATCGAAGCTGGTGAGCAAAGAACTCCGAAATATTTTCCGGAGGATAGTGAGTCGTCACGGTGTGCGGAATCAATTCGACGCGATGGCCGCGTGCGGCAATGCGGTGGCACAACTCATAGTCATCGGCCAGATAATCGGCGAACGATTCGAGGCCGCCGATTTCCGCAAGATGCGCCCTGGTTGTCGCGATGGTTGCGCCGAGCCCGAAATCCACGCCGCGAAGCTGGCGTGCGACAATCACGGCAGCGAAAAAATCCGACGTCGCGCCCAGTGCTTCCAGCTCCGGCCAAATCTGCGGCGCGGCCAGGCCGAGATACATGCACGTCACCGCGCCGACCGGCGCATCCCGGAACGGCGCCACCACCGCCCGCAAATACTCCGGCGCAACGACGATGTCGCTGTCGCTGATGACCAGCACGTCGTGCCTCGCTTCGCGCGCCAGCCGGATGAGCTTGTTCACCTTGGCGTTTGCGCCAATCGCTTCCGCGCCGACGAGCAGTCGAATCTGCCGTTGCGCAAAATCAGCCCTTAATCTTTCGACAATGGGAATCGCCGGGTCGGCTTCGTCGGCGGCGCAAAAAAGAATTTCGTAATCCGGATAGTCCAGCCGGCAGAAGCTCGCAAAATTCTCGTACGCATTCGGGTCGAGCCCGCGAACCGGCTTTAAGATGCTGACCGGCGGTGTGAAATTATTATTGTGTGTGGCTGCAGCGC
>DASYRO010000538.1:0-5037 GCA_036004385.1 Candidatus Acidiferrales bacterium | reverse complement strand
CGGTGTGCACGCCGCGCGCGCCGCGGTGCGGGGAATGTCCTGTGGCGCGATGGTGCAATGCGCGAGCGCTGGGAATCGCGGAGCGCATTCCGCCAGCGAGGAAAAAACACAAGCCGGAACGCGTAGAAATTGCCGCCGCGGTGCTGCTCGATCCCCGCGGGCGGACTTTGCTGGTGAAACCATTAAAGGCCGAGACGAATGGCTTGTTTTCACGGATGTGGCAGTTTCCGGCGGTGAAGCTGAAGAGCGGAAAACAGATTGAGGAATGGAGGAATAGAGGAACTGAGGAAAGGAATACACCGGAGACGAACGGCGCGTGGATGGAATTGAAGGCGATAAAGCATACGGTGACGTATCGCGAGGTGACGCTGCGGCCGTTTTTGATACGCGTCGATAGATTGCGGCCAGCAAACAGGGCGCGAATAGTGGCGCTCGGTGATGTGACGCGGATGGCGGTTTCCAGCGCGACGAAGAAGATTGCGCGAGCGGTTGAGAAGAATGTTGCTGCGGCCACGCCCTGAATAAGCGGGCGGGCCTTCGCAACAGCCTTCGGCAGAGAGGAAGACGCTTCGCAGTATCTTTTTGAGGGCTAGGCGCGGTCCATGAGGGCTTGGAAGCGCGGGTGGCTGCGGACGGCGTCCAGGTCGGAGTCATGCTGGGCCCAGCGCTTGTACCAGAAAGCATGGGCCATGGCCTTCTCCAGACAATTGATGGCGTCTTCGCTTTTGCCGAGAAGAGAATAAACGCAGGCGATGTTGTAGAGAATTCCGCAGTCTTCGGGGTCAATGGCCAGGGCACGCTGAGCCCAGTCGAGGCTGCGCGCGCGCTCATTGAGCTGGCTTAACGCATTGGCGCCCATGTACAAGGCTCGGGCATCGTCCGGGTGGAGTTCCAAATGTTTTTCCGCGCGCTGCCAGCCGCGACGGTAGGATTCCGTCGCCTCGCTTTTGCGGTTCTGGCCGTTGTACACCATGCCGAGTAACAGAGGCGCCTGGTAATCGTCCGGTTTCACCTCCGTGGCCTTCTCGAACAGACCGGCAGCCTGGTCGAGCTTTCCCTGTTGGAAGCAGGCGCGTGCATAAAAGTAGTAGGCCTCGAAATTGCGGGGATCGAGGCGGATGGCGGTCTGAAATTCCAGCTCGGCTTCGTCGTAACGCTTGCTGAGAGAAATCGCCAGGCCGCGCGAGACGTGTGCTTCGGCCAGTCCCGGATCGAGCAGAAGTGCCTTGCGGCTGGCTTCGTCGGCGGCCTGCAAATTCGCTTCGCTGGCTTCCCAATACATATAGAGATAGGAATAGCAATCGGCCACGCCCGCGTAAGCCTGCGCGTAGCCGGGATCAATTTCAATGGCGCGCGTGAAAAGCTGGCGGGCAAAATCATAGCCGCGGCGACGGAACTGGTAGAAAAATTGCCGGCCGCGGAGGTAGTAGTCGTAGGCCTTCACGTCCGCGGTGGGCGCCTTGGCGATAGCCTCTTTTTCTTTTTCCGTGAGCACAACCTTCAAGGCCGCGGCTATGCTCTGCGCGATTTCGTCCTGAATGGCGAACACATCTTCCATTTGGCGGTCGTAGCGCTCCGCCCACGTGGAGTGGCGTGTGCGCGTTTCGACGAGTTGCGCGGTGATGCGCAGACGATTTCCAGCGCGGCGCAGGCTGCCGCCGAGCACGAACGCGGCGTTGAGCTCCTGTCCTACCTGCGCCGCGGTGAGATTTTTGTCGCGGTACGGAAACATCTCCGCGCGCGGGAACACATGAAGCTGCTGGATTTTGGAAAGCTCGGTGATGATGTCTTCGGTCATGCCGTCGCGGAAGTATTCGTCCTCTTTCGCGCCGCTGAGGTTTTCGAAGTACATCACCGCCACGGACTTTTCCGCCGGGGCGGCGACGACCGCGGCCGCGCGGCCGGAATCGGTATCACGCTTCAACTGCTGCAAGTCCGAGCGCAGATTGGCGGCGTTCTGATAGCGCGCGGCGGCATCTTTTTCAAGGAGCTTGCTGATAACGTGTTCGAGTTCAGGCGGCAGCTTGGGGTTCAAGCGCGCCGGCGCCATTGGCGCACGATTCAGAATCGCGTCGAAGATGGTGGCGGTAGTGCTGCCGGGAAAAGCGGCGCGGCCGGTGGCCATTTCGTAGAGAACCGCGCCGAAAGAAAAGAGGTCGCTGCGGGCGTCCACTTCGTCGCCGCGAGCTTGCTCCGGAGACATATAGGCGACGGTGCCCAGAGCGGAGCCCGGGCTCGTCAAATGGTCCGGCGCGGCGGTGAGCTGATCGGAAGCTTCCGGGATTGCTCCTCCGGGTTTAGGCCCGGCAGCCATCTTGGCCAGACCGAAGTCGAGGATTTTCGTGGCGCCGCTCTTGGTGACGAAGATGTTCGCGGGCTTGATATCGCGATGAATGATGCCTTTGGCGTGGGCGGCGGCGAGGGCGTCGGCAATCTCGATACCCAGGGAGAGGATTTCGTCGGTGGCCAATGCGCGGCCCTCGATGCGATGCTTGAGCGTCTGACCTTCCAGAAATTCCATCACGATGAATGGACGACTCTGGTGCTCCCCAATATCGTAGATCGTGCAAATGTGCGGATGATTCAGTGCCGAAGCGGCACGCGCTTCGCGCTGGAAGCGCTCGAGCATCAGTGGGTCCTTCGGAGAATCATCCGGCAGGAACTTCAGCGCCACGCTGCGGCCGAGGCGCGTGTCCTCCGCCTGATAGACCACACCCATGCCCCCGCCGCCGAGCTTGCCAGTGATGCGGTAATGAGAAATCGTTTCGCCAATCATGGAAATTCCGCGAACGCGAATGGTACAGCCTGCACGGAAGCAAGTCAAACCGCGGCACATCACACGAAAGCAGTTCTCTGCTAGTGTTGCGCGCAAGCGCGGGGAGGAATATTCTCGCGGTCTCCAGCGCGGAGAGCAAAACATTAACGCAGAGGACGCGGAGGCACAGAGGACACAGAGAACACTACTGCGGGGACCGGACTGGACAATTTGAGATTTGAGAACTGACACTTGAGACGCAAAACCGGGTAAAAGAAATGACGACGCAGCGCACAAGTTCGAGGAGAGAAATGATGAACAGGCAAATGTGGGCGAAACGAGTGCCGGTGGCAGTCAGCACAATTGTGATGATGTTGGTGATTGGGGCAGTGGCGCCGCAGCTTGGAGCGCTCGCGCAGCAAGGGCAACCGGCGGCATTGCCCTCGAGCGCAGGCACGGCGTATGTGATTCGCGCGGGGCGGCTGATTGATCCGGAGACGGGCACGTCCGCGGCGAACCAGATAATTGCCGTGAAGGACGGGCGCATCGTGGCCGTCGGCGCAAACGTCGCGGCGCTGGAAGGCGCGGAGACGATTGACCTCTCGCAATATTCCGTTCTGCCGGGATTGGTGGACGCGCACAACCATCTCGCGCTGACATACAAAAAGATGCCGGAGAACGATGTTTACTACTACACGTACATCCAGGATTCGACGGCGATCCGCGCGATTCAAGCGGCGTCGAACGGCATGCAGATGCTTTCGGCGGGATTCACCGTGGTGCGCGACCTGGGCAACAACGGAAACTACGCGGACACGGCGCTGCGCGTGGCCATTGATCAGGGCTGGATTCCCGGGCCAACCATCATCAATTCCGGAATCATTATCGGCGGCGTCGGCGGACAGTTTTTCCCCACGCCGGAAATGGTCAAGGAACACAACATCGTCTATCCCGAATATCTCGACGCAGACACGCCGGACGAAATCATCAAAGCGGTGCGGCAAAACGTGCTCTTCGGCGCGAAGGTCATCAAAATTTGCGTGGACTGCAAGCCATATCCGTATTCGGTGGAGAATTTGAAGCTGTTCATCAAGGAAGCCGCGAACGCGGGCGGGCTGAAGGTGGCGGGGCACGTTCAAACACAGGAAGGCGCGCGGCGCGCGATTGAGGCGGGCATCTGGTCCATCGAGCACGACATTGCACTGACCGACGAACTACACAAGCTGATGGCGCAAAAAGGAATCTGGCGGGTGGGCACGGAAACGCCGTTCACAGAATACCGAGGCTCACAGGCGGCGTTTGACGGCACGGTCGCGCGCCTGAAAAGCGCGTACGCCAACGGAGTGCCGCTGGCGTTTTCGACCGACGCCGATTACTACGTGCCGGGAATGACTCGCGGGCAAGTAGTCATCAATTTTCTGAAGAGCTGGAAGGCCGCAGCAGTGCCCGATAAGGAAATTTTGAAAATCATGACGGTCAACGGCTACAAAGTCTCCGACATTTACAACAAGCGCGGCCCCATCAAAGCCGGTTTTCCGGCGGACATCATCGCCGTGAAAGGAAATCCGCTGGAAGACATCGACGCGCTGCGCACCGTCGTGTTTGTGATGAAGGACGGGCTAGTGTTCAAGCGCGACGGCGTGATGACGCCGGAAAAATTCCTGCACGGCGGGCCGGTGAATGGATGGAGAATTCGCTAAGAAAGTTAAAAGGTTAAAGAGCCCATTCAACGATGACGCGGAGGCGCGAAGGACGCGGAGAAGCGCAGAGGAGGGTTGGACTCAAGGACAGGAAACAATGTGCAGCGTGACCTGCTGAACTTGGCCACTCATGGGCTGAGCGGAATCGCCGGCGCTTACCGTCCCGGTAACCGTGCCAATGAAGGTCGAGGTACCGCTGAAGATCCCTGTGCTTGTATCAAGGTTGATCGCAACCCATCCACTCGAGAAGAAACCAAAATGAATGGGCGGAACCCCGCCAGCCGTCTGGATGGCAAATGAATAGGGCTGGCCGGAGCAGGCATCAGGCCAAACGGCCGGGCTGGTGATAGTCAGGGGATCCGCGATTAACAGGGCGTATTGCGCGGTGGTCGTCTGAGGTGGATTCGCGGAATCAGTGGCCTGGATAGTGAACGTGTAGGTGCCGTTGGTGGTGGCGATCCCGCTCAGCAATCCGGAGCTACTCAGGGACCAACCCGGTGGCAAGGAGCCAGCGGAAACAGACCAAGAGGTTGCTCCCGTACCCCCCTGGGTCGAGAACTGTTGTTGGTAACTGACGCCACG
>DASYRO010000537.1:0-4611 GCA_036004385.1 Candidatus Acidiferrales bacterium | reverse complement strand
ACGACGTCGTGGCCTGGGTGGACAAAGCCAAGCACCGGCTGGTGCGTCTGGAACTCGATAAGGACGGCGTGATTCAGAGCGTCACCGTCTCCAGCATTGATCCGCTCATTGACCAGCCGCGCGAGACTAAGAGCGAGCCGGATGTGCAACTGCCGTCCGTCAAGCTGGCCAGCGGGCGCGGCATACGCGTCGCGCACAACGTCTGCCGCGAAGTCGAACAAACCTACGGCCCGCCGAATTCCGAAGGCCCATCGGCGCAACACGGGAACGACCTGCGCTTGCTATACTATGCCTTCGATTGGGCGGGGCCGAAGGTGCCGCAGGTGATGGAAGTGAGCTGCGAACGAACCACGGGCATGGTCATGCAGATTACCCTGTCCTATCCGAGCTTGTAACGCCAGAACCGATGCGAACTATTTTTATCGCAGCCCTGATGTGTGTCCTGATTATGTGCTCCGCGTGCGCCAGCGAGCCGCCGGCCAAAGCGCCGGAATCCGCGCAGAAGCCGCCGGAGCCAGCCGCTCCGCCCGAATTGCAGAATGCGGCGAAAGCTGTGCTGGGCGAAGGAGCGGAAGTCGTCATCCACGGCGACCTGGCCAAGGCCGGCGACCAGCAAGTGCTGGTCATCAACCGCATCAACAAAACACCGGCCAACACCGTGCCCGGCATCCTGCTGACGCGCGCGGCGATCCTGAGCCAGCAAAACGGAAAATGGATGGAGCTGTTGCACGTGGACGAGCATCTAAAAAACACCAACGGATTTCTGGCCGCCACGCCGGTCGCGCCGGTGACCGGCTGGCGGATGCAGTACGAGCAGAACGCGGAGCGCGGCTTGCAACTTTACTTTACGCCTCTGCAGCAGCCCGCCGGCGGAACGCTGCAGACCATCGGCGTGCGCTGGAATCCCAAAGTAAAGCGCTACCAGTCGCTGGATCGCACGTACGAACATTTTCTCGGCGAGACACCGACGCTCGAAACGATTAAGACTTATTTGCGCTGAGTTTTCTGATGAGCAGCACTGCCCAAACCGTCGCCACAGCTCAAGCCGCCAAGCAGGCGCCGCCGCGCTCGGCGACGAAAAATCTTCGCGGGCTGGCGCCGTATCTGAGACGTTACCAGCGCGGACTCACCATCGGCTTGCTGATCCTGACGGCCATGGGCGTCGTCGGCAACGTGCTCCCGCTGCTCATCGGTGCGATTGTGGATTCTCTCGCCGGCCACGCGGTGCCGCTGCAGCAGTCCACAAGCGTGGCGGGGCCGATGGTGCGGCTGCTGATGCCTTTCTATCAGCCGTCGGACCGGCACACGCTGCTGGTGCTGTGTCTGATGCTCGTCGGCGTCGTCACGCTGAAGGGCGTGCTTTCTTTCCTGACGCGCTCCATCATCATTGGCGTTTCCCGCGACATTGAATACGACCTGCGCAACGACTTGCTCTCCAAGCTGATCGCGTTGGAGCCGGAATTTTACGTCCGCAACCGCACCGGAGAGCTGATGTCGCGCTGCACCAACGACTTGAACGCCGTGCGCATGGTGCTGGGCCCGGGCATCATGTACAGCGCCACCACCGTGGTCACCATGGCGCTGGCCATCGTGCTGATGGTGCGCCTCTCACCCATCCTGACGCTTTGGGTCATGCTGCCGGTGCCGGTGGTGGCGTGGGCTGTGCGCTACTTCGGCAAAGTCATTCACAGCCTGTACGAATCCATCCAGGCTTCGCTCGCTTCACTTTCGGCGAAGGCGCAGGAGAATTTGTCGGGCGTGCGCGTGATCCGCGCGTATCGCCAGGAAGAAGCAGAACAAAAATCGTTCGGCGAGCTGAACCGCGAATACGTGGGCCGCAACATCAAGATGATTCGCACATGGAGCCTGTTTTTCCCCGCGCTGACCGGCCTGATCGGCATCACCTTCCTGATTATCCTTTGGCAGGGCGGTCGCCTGGTGATTGACGGAAAAATTTCCCTCGGTGCGCTCATCGCGTTCAATTCCTACCTCGGGCTGCTGGTGTGGCCGATGATCGCGCTCGGCTGGGTGACAAATATTTTCCAGCGCGGCGCGGCGTCCATGGGCCGACTGAACTACATCCTGCACGCCGAGCCAAAAATTGACGATCGCGAAGCGAGCATCGCCGAAGGCAGGGACATCCGCGGCGAAATCGAATTCCGCAATCTGACGTTTGTATATCCCACGTCCCGCAATGGCAACGCCGCCAAACACAATGGCCAGCCGGCCGGAGAAAACGAACCGGTGCTGCACGAAATCAACCTGCACGTGCCGGCGGGATCGACGCTGGCCGTCGTAGGCCCCACGGGCTGCGGGAAATCCACGCTGGCAGCGCTGGTCGCGCGGCTCTACGACGCGCCTCCGGAATCGCTGCTGATCGACGGGCGCTCCATTCGCGAATGGCCGCTGGAAAAACTGCGCCGGGCCATCGGGTTTGTGCCGCAGGATACGTTTTTGTTCAGCGAGACGGTCCGCGAAAACATCGCTCTCGGCGCAGCCAGCGCCTCGGACGAAGAAGTGCAGCGCGCCACCCGCGTCGCCAATATCGCCGCAGAGATTGAGGATTTTCCAAAAGGCTACGACACCATGGTTGGCGAGCGCGGCATCACGCTGAGCGGCGGACAAAAGCAGCGCACGGCACTGGCGCGCGCGGTTATCCGTTCGCCGCGCATCCTGGTGCTCGATGACGCGCTCTCCAACGTGGACACGCAGACCGAAGAGCGCATCCTGCGCGAATTGAAAGACGTCATGCGGCAGCGCACCACAATCCTGATTTCTCACCGCTGCTCGACGGTGAAGGACGCCGATCAGATTGTCGTCCTGCGCGATGGCTGGATTGTGGAGCGCGGCACACACGACGAATTGCTTGCCGCGGGCGGGTACTACGCGGACCTTTATCAGAAGCAGTTGCTGGAAGAAGAGCTGGAACAGGTTTGAGAATCCGGGCGGTCTAAAGACGCGCCCCTACAAACGCGAAGAACGATGTACGAAGAAGAAGCATTAGGGAAACCCTACGATGCGCGGCTGGCGCGGCGGCTGGTGCACTATCTCCGCCCGTACAAGTGGCGGGTGATTTTTGCGCTGGCGCTGGTGGCGGCGGTGACTCCGCTGGAACTGGCCAGTCCGTATCTTTTCAAGGTCGGCCTGGACCGCTACATCGTGCCTGCCGCGGATCACCAGATTGACCGGGCCGCCGCGGCGAGCGGTCTGCTCATCGTCGCGGCGCTTTATCTCACCGTACTCATCGTCAGCTTCGCGGTGCAGTACGTACAAGTGCGCGTGATGCAGCGCGTCGGACAGGAGACAATGTACGACCTGCGCGGAGAAATCTTCGCGCACCTGCAACGCTTGCCGCTCGCCTTCTACGACCGCACGCCGGTGGGCCGCATGGTCACCCGCGTGACCACTGACGTGGATGCGCTCAATGAATTATTCGCCGCCGGCGTAGTCACTATGCTCAACGATATCGTGCTGCTGGTGGGCATGGCCGTGTGGCTCTTTATTTGGGACTGGCGGCTGGCGCTGGCCGCGCTCTCCGTGCTGCCGTTCATCCTGCTGGTGACGTTCGTTTTCCGGAATATCGTGCGCGAAGCCAACCGCCGCATTCGCACGGCCATCGCCCGCATCAACTCCTTCCTTCAGGAACACATCAGCGGCATGAGCGTGGTGCAGCTCTTCAACCGCGAGCGCAAGGCGCAGGAACAATTCGCCCAGCGCAACCGCGACCACATGCTGGCCTACAAAGACGCCATCCTCGCCTTCGCGCTGTTTTATCCGGCGGTGGAATTGCTTTCCGTCGCGGCCATCGCGGCGATTCTGTGGTTCGGCGGGCTGCGCGTGCTCGGCGGCGGGCTGACAGTCGGCGTGCTTTTCGCGTTCATACAGTACGCGCAGCGCTTCTTCCGGCCCATTCAGGACCTCAGCGAAAAGTTCAACGTGATGCAGACGGCCATGGCCAGCTCCGAGCGCATCTTCAAGCTGCTCGACGAGCCGGTGTCGTCAATTTCACCGGCCGACGCGCTGCCGTTCGACCAGCCGCGCGGCGAAATCGAATTCCGCAACGTTTGGTTTGCTTATCGCAGCGATGGGCAGCCCAAGGACGAGGACTGGGTGCTACGCGACATCAGCTTCCGCGTACGCCCGGGCGAATCCGCGGCGCTCGTGGGACACACCGGCGCAGGCAAGACCACGGTGATTTCCCTGCTGCTGCGTTTTTACGATATCCAGCGCGGGCAGATCCTGCTCGACGGCCGCGACATCCGCGAATACGCCCTCGGCGATTTGCGCCGCCACTTCGGCATCGTGCTGCAGGACCCGTTCCTCTTCTCGGGCACGCTGGAGACCAACGTACGCCTGAGCACGCCGGAAATTGACCGCGGCGGCGTAGAGGCCGCGCTGCGCGAGGTCGGCCTTGCGGAATTCGTCAGCTCACTGCAACAGGGCGTGGACACGCAGGTGACTGAACGCGGCGCGACGTTTTCCGTCGGACAGCGCCAGCTAATCAGCTTCGCGCGCGCGCTGGCGCATAACCCGCGCTTCATGATTCTCGATGAAGCCACTTCCAGCGTGGACACCAAAACCGAATTGCTCATCCGCGGCGCGCTGGACCGC
>DASYRO010000536.1:0-4715 GCA_036004385.1 Candidatus Acidiferrales bacterium | reverse complement strand
CTTGCGCTTCCGGTTGCGCAGCGGACGTCGTGCTCGCCGCGGCTCCTGCCACGGAAGTCGCGGAAACAACCGCCCCCAGTGATTTTAGGATTTCTCGTCTGTTCATAGTGGCGGGATTCTACTCGCAGCGCTTGGAGTGGTCAAACTAGTCTGTTCCATTGGCGAACTCGCTCGACCTAACGCTTTACATTATTAATAGTAGATGTTATGTTTTGTCGCGTGATCCTGAGTTTTCGCGACTCGGCCACGAGGAAGTTCTGGGAGACCGGGAAGAGTCGACGCGTGCCCGCCAATTTGCGACGGGCGATTCTCCGGAAACTGTTTATGTTGGATCGAACTGCAAGGCTCGACGACCTCCGCGTTCCACCCGGCAACCGACTTGAAGCCTTGGCTGGGAATCGTTCGGGGCAACACAGCATTCGCATCAACGAGCAGTTCCGGATATGTTTTGTGTGGAAATCTGGAAATGCGTTCGATGTGGAGATTACGGACTACCATTGAAACCAGGGTCAAGGAGGTTGAACAAAATGACTCGGAGGAAAATTGTGGACGCCTGGCGAATTCATCCTGGCGAAATCCTGCGGGAGGAATTCTTGAAGCCAATGAAAATCTCCGCCTATGAGCTGGCGAATCGGATTGGCGTTCCGGTTCCACGGATCAATGACATCGTCCTGGAGAAGCGTGGAATATCCGCGGACACGGCGGTGCGCCTGGCGAGATTCTTTGGCACATCGGAACAATTTTGGATGAATCTCCAAGCCGGTTACGAAGTGCGCGTGGCGAAGGCGCGCCTGCGGAAAGATCTCCGGCGTATCCAGCCTCGTGGCGCAAGTGAGGCTGCGTAGGCCCGCATGAAACTTACTCTACTCGACTGGTTGGCGATTGCCGCGTATCTCGCCGGCACGATGCTGGTGGGGCTCTACTTTCGGCGGCGCTCGGCGCGCAGCACCGCGGACTATTTCGTCTCCGGGCGTGGCGCGACATGGTGGCTGGCGGGCACGTCCATGGTGGCCACGACGTTCGCCGCGGATACGCCGCTCGCCGTCACCGGCCTGGTTTATTCGCAGGGCATCGCCGGCAACTGGCTATGGTGGAGTTTTCTGCCGTCAGGGATGCTGACAGTATTTTTGTTCGCGCGATTGTGGCGGCGCTCCGGTTTGCTCACCGACGTGCAATTCGCGGAGTTGCGTTATTCGGGAAAGCCGGCAGCGTTTCTGCGCGGCTTTCGCGCCGTTTATCTCGGACTGTTGATGAATTGCCTCATCCTCGGCTGGGTGACCAAGGCCATGTCCAGCATCCTGGTCATCGCGCTGGGCGTTTCCGACCGCACTGCGCTGGCCATCTGTATTTTCTTCATTATTCCGTTCACGGGCATTTACGCTTCGATGGGCGGCCTGTGGGGCGTGTTGTGGACGGACCTCTTTCAATTCGTGCTGATGATGGGCATTGTCATCGCCGTCGGATTCTACGCCGTGGGCGCGGCGGGCGGTATGGACTCGATGCTTGCGCGTCTGGCCGAAGCACGCGCGGCGGCGGGCCCGGGCGCCGCGGACATCACCGCATTCTTTCCGGATTTTTCGCGCGGACTCACGGCGGAGGCGCTGTGGACTCTGCCGGCGCTGACTTTTCTCGTGCACCTCGCCGTGCAGTGGTGGGCGTTCTGGTATCCAGGCGCGGAGCCGGGCGGCGGAGGCTATATCGCCCAGCGCATTTTTTCCACCAAGGACGAACGCCACGGCATGTTGAGCGTGCTGTGGTTCAACATCGCGCACTATGCGCTGCGTCCGTGGCCGTGGATTCTCACCGGTCTCGCCGCCGTGGTGCTCTATCCCGGGCTTAAGAGTCCAGAGAGCGGCTATATGCTCATCGCCACGGAGCATTTGCCGGCAGCGTTTCGCGGAATTCTGCTGGCGGGGTTTCTCGCGGCCTACATGTCCACCGTCTCGACGCAGTTGAATTGGGGCACGTCTTATCTTGTCTCTGATTTTTACCGACGGTTCTACTATTCGCAGGCGCCCGAATCACATTACGTCAACGTTTCGCGGCTGATGACGCTGGTGCTGGTCGCGGTGATCGGCTTCGTCGCGGCGCAACTCGCTTCCATCCGCGAAGGCTGGACGTTTGTGCTCGAAGTCGGCGCGGGAACGGGAGCGGTGTACATCCTGCGCTGGTATTGGTGGCGCATCAACGCGTGGAGCGAAATTTCCGCGATGGCGACAGCGTTGGTGGTGTCCGTGACGATTCATTTCGCGCAACCATTTCACGGCGCCGCGCCAATTGTGTTTGCCAAAAGCGCGCTGACCACCACGGGCATCACCACGCTGGTCTGGCTGGTCGTTACCATGTTGACGCCGGCCGAAGCGCCAGGCGTCCTGACGAACTTCTATCGCACGGTGAGGCCGCACGCGGCAGGCTGGCGGCCGGTGGCCGCGCTCGCTCCGGACGTGGCGCTCACGCGCGACCTGGGCCGAAACTTGTGGAGCTGGCTGCTGGGCTGCGTGATGGTCTATTGCGCGCTGATCGGCGTGGGCAAAATGCTGCTCGAATCTTACGCGCTCGGCGCCGCGCTGCTCGGCGTCGCCGTCGTCTCTGGCTGGCTGCTCTACGGCCAGATTGCGCGGCACCACGCCGCCACGTAGCTCCGATTTATCCCCTGGCCGAGGCCCCGCAAAACTGGGATTCGCCGGGGACTGCAATTGCTATAATCGCCTTGTGACCGCCGCATTACTCACGCACTCGCTCTACACTCGATCATCTCCTGCTAATTCTTGCGATTCGTATCCGTTTGCGACATGCGGCTTTCGGCTCGCTATATTTTTCGCAATCCTGACGCTCGGTACCCTCCCGGCAGTGGTTCAAGGCCAAACGCCGCCACAGCGCGCTGGCGAAGTCCGCGCGCTTGTACCGGTCGGCAACATCGTTAGAGCCAAGAAGATCTTGCCCGTACAGCGTTACGACGCAGTGCTATGGGACGACACGCTCCGCACGGAGCAGGGCGGGCGCATCCGAATGGGACTCCTGGACGGCTCAATCCTGAACGTCGGCTCCCAATCGTCCCTCCACATCGAGCAGCACGATCCGAAAGCCCAGCGCACGACCTTACAACTAGCATACGGACGCATGCGTGCCAGTGTCGTACGAATTTCGCAGCCAGGTGGCGGCTTCGTGGTACGCACTCCGTCGGCCGTGGCAGGTGTTGTCGGCACACGATTCTATTTGAACGTGCTGCCGGACTTCACTGAAGCAATCTCGCTCGACGGGACTGTTCGAGTGACCGGTACGGCTGGCGAGGTCCTCCTTCACACCGATGAATACACTCGAGTCGGTTCCGATGGAGTGCCGACTCCGCCGAGGCCGGCAACACCGCAGGAACTGCGCGAAGCCGAAGAAGCCACGGACATCCCTGCCGCGCCGCTGGAGTGGTCGCGCGTGGAGATCAGTTGGCCGCCGGCAGGCTGTGGAGAGGGCGTGTCGTTAATGCTTCGCGCGTGGGCGAAGCAGATGAAAGACGGAAAGGAAATCGAAGCGCCGATTGACTCGGAATTGATTTCGGGCCGTCTGACGCTTAGCGCTGACACGGTTTACGTCGAAGGCGGCCGCGCGACGCTCGCCGAGCGTGCCGGCAACGCGCTGCCGAAAGCGAGCTTCATGCCTTCGCGCGGTGCGAAGGAAGTCCCGACGAAAGTTTGGGAGCCCAAGGAGCTCGCGCCGGGCGACGGCTGGCGTGCGCCACGTGCGGTGTTTGTGGGCAGCGCGTTTTACGTGCAAGGACCGATGGGTATCGGCGGCCGTCCGCAGTTTTCGTTCGGCGAGCAGCGCGCTGAATTATTGTGGGCGGGCCCGTGCGGGGCGGGATTTCTCGCGCCGCTTGGCGTGGGCCGCGAATATGACGTCACGTTATCGCTCAACGGCGAACGTGTTGCGAGCGGAAAAATGAACCTGATCAGCATCGCTTATCGCACGCCGCAACCGCCGACGGTGATGAAGGGACAACAGAGCCGCTTCGGTGTGGACATCAGCGGGCTGGAGAATCTGGCGCAATTTACGCAAGGCCGGCCGGTGATGACGACTATCGTCATAAACCAAACGCCGGCGGTAATCGGCAACCTGAAAAGCTCCACGCCCGGCGCGACGGCCTCCGGGGAGACGATCACATATATGATTGGCGGGCCCACGCTTCGCGGAGGCAGCGCCGGCGGCACCGTGCGACTCGACGGCGTCGGCACGGCGCGCATCGCCGGGACGTTCGTCCTCGGCATTGACAACAAACTCGACCCCGCGCTCGAGCAGCCGCGCACGCCCCTGGCGCCAATCAAGCCATGAGTTTTTCTCTGTCGTTGCGCACAACTCGCTCCGACTCGGCCGACGCCTAACGCCTGACACCCCCTCCGCTCCGTGCTAAAATGCTGATGCTTGCGCGCCCTTAGCTCAGCTGGATAGAGCGTCTGGCTACGAACCAGAAGGTCGGGGGTTCGAATCCCTCAGGGCGCGCCAGTTTCCGCCGGGTCCAACCCGGACACATGGGTTACAGAACGTACCGATCACATGGGTAACACTTTTGGGCCGAACGGATTTTCGAGCGGTTCAAGCACTCGCCTTTCCAGATCGAAGTATCCCAGATCGTAATCCATAAAGCTAACCAGCCAGATATCGTCCTGAACTTCTTTGATGCCGACCGCTTGGCCGGCAAAGACCGTGCTGAAGTTGATCTTTTT
>DASYRO010000535.1:0-4297 GCA_036004385.1 Candidatus Acidiferrales bacterium | reverse complement strand
TCACTTCCATGCCGTCGCGGCCCAGCGTGAATTTCACGCGCCAGTCCGATTGGAACGGCAGATACCGCCGCGCCGCCAGCTTCATCTTCTGCCAGCTTGCGGTGCCTTCGTAAAACTCCTTGCCCGCTTCCCCGGCGCGATAGTCCAGCACAAAACTGAACTCGCCGCCCTCGACTGCCAGCGGCACGCGCACGTCATTGATCATCAGCAAACCGTGGTTCAGCCGCAGCTCCTGGATGGTCAGATCAAAAATTCTCTGATTCCACGGCTTGGCCGCCGGGCGTTTGGGAATCGGCGAATTACTGTTTCCGTATTTATCGAAGCGTAGATCCAACACCGGATTTTCGATGAACACCGCGTCCACGGTCACCTTGCGGCCGAACACGGAAATCACGCGCAGGTCCACGACGATCGAGTCCGCGTGGAAAAACGGCGGCAAGCCCTCCGCTTCGCGCCCGTGCAAAGTAAAATCGTCCAGCTCCGCGCGCAGCGCCAGCACGTTGAAGCGGAACTGCTTCAGTTCCACGCGCCCGCCGGACATTTTTTCAATCTGCGCAATCACTCCCCGGCGCACCCAGCCGCCCAGCCAGCCCGTGTGCACGAGAATCAGCAGGATCACGACGACGGCGAGCAAGGCCGCCGTCACGGCCGCCAGGAATTTCAGCCAGCGTTTCCACCGGAACTTCATGGCGTTTTTTTCTGCTCCACGACGTCAATCTTCAGGCGCGACCTCGTATCGTCCAGCCACTTGATTACGTGCGCGCTGATTTCCCTCTGCGTCAGCAATTCCCGGATCTGCTCTTCCACGTCTTCCAGCGGCGGAACGGCCTGGCCGCGTTTCTTCAGCTCCGGCGCGAGTTCTTCACGGTAGTACGTTTCCACGGCGGCATTTTCCACGTGCACCGTGGGACGCAGCTTGTAATCCATGAAGCGGCTCAGATAAATCTGCCGCTCCACGTGCCGCGCGACGATTTCCGGCGTAAGCTCGAGTTCCTTCAGCCGCGCGCGGTATGCCGCTTCGCTGCCGAACTGCGCGGAAAGCCGCGCGACTTCCGCTTGCACGTCTTCCCGGGCCGGATGCGGAAATTGCGCCACGCTGGCTTCCATGTTCACAATCCACTGGTCAATCAACCGCCGGAGAAGCTCGTCGTCTGCTGCCACCCCATTCTGCGCGCCGGTACCGTTAGCCAGTTGCTGGAAGCGGCCGAGTTCGCGCAGTTCGCTCAGCGTCAAGATGTCGTCTTCGACGCGCGCGACGATGCGGTCCACCACGACCGCTGCTTGCGGCAACGCGAGCATCTCAAGCGCTCCGCAGAGCGTCAGCAACAACAACGCGCATATGATTTTTGTGCGCATCAGAACATCGACCCGATATTGAAAAAGAAATGGAATCTGGGCAACTGGCTCAATCTTTGTCCTCCCAGGGCATCCGGCACAAGAATCTGCGGCGCGTTGAGCTGGTAGGCAATGTCCAGCCGCACGGGACCAATCGGCGTGCCATAACGGATGCCAAAGCCGATGGTGTGCGAAAAGTAGCGCATCTCGTTCGTGCAATTCGCAACGCACTGGTTGGCCACGAGCGTGCTGAACTGCGGCGTCGGCGGCTTCAGCGCCAGCGTGAAGCGGTTGGCCTGCTGGAACACGTTTCCGGCGTCGTAGAAAATCGCACCGCCCACCGTTCCGCGCACGCGCGGCAAGCGCATCGGGAAGCGCAGCTCCTGGTTGAGCAGCAGCATGGCCTGGCCGCCGATGGGAAAGCCGGTGGTCGCATCGCGCGGTCCCGCCTGGTTCAAGGCGAACCCGCGCAGCGACGTTCCGCCTCCGGCGAAGAATCGCTCCGGCAGCGGGATATCCACCGGCCGCGTGCTGCCCAGCGCGCGCTGGATGCCGATGCGCGTGGAGCGCGCAAACACCAGCTTGCGCGTGCCGCGCATGACCCGAAAGGAATAAAACGTCGAGTTCTGCAAGAACGCGCGCAAAAAACTGGCGCTGGAACCCAGACTGCGCCCGGCCAGGTTCAGGTCCGCGGTATTGAAGCTGCCCAGCGTGGCGTCGGCGGGATCGTCGCGCCGTTCGCGCACCCAGGAAATTCCCAGCAGGGAAATTTTCGTGGGCTGGCTGAAGAGCGGAATTTGCAGCGGGTTCACTTTCAGCGACGACGCATCCACTTGCACGCGGCGAAAGACGTAGCGGTAAAGAATGGTCGTGAGGTTGGTGACCTGCTCCGCAATCTGCGCGGAGGCTTCGTAGCGCGTGGAGGTAAAAGTGCGCACATCGCGCGACTTATCCGCAAATCCGGTCAGTTGAAAACTCAGTTTAGGAAAGCTCCAGAAGACCGGCGCCGAATAGGACAGCACGGCGCGCCCCTGCAGCGTGCTGGCGCGTGTTTTGAAGCTCAACGTGTGTGCGCGGCCCAGCACGTTGCCTTTGCTGATTTCGAAAATGATGCGCGGGCTGACGCGCACCTCGCCGCCCACGGGGTCCGTTGCGCTGCCCAGCCGCTGGATTTCTATGCCGCCGCCGTAGGCCAGCGTGTAACGCTTGCCCTCTTCCACCAGCACGATGACCGTCTTGTCCGTGTCCGTGCCGCCCGGATTTTGCGGCGCGATTTGCACGCGATTGAAGATGCCCAAATTGTAGAGCCGCCGCTGCGTCTCCACGATATCGCCCTCGCGCAGCGGCTCGCCTTCCTTGAGCTTCACTTCCCGCTGGATGGTTTTTTCTTTGGTGTGCTCGTAGCCGCCCAGCAAGACTTTTTTCACTTTGAACTGCGGCCCCTCGGTAATTTTGTAGGTCAGGCGCATGCGCTGCGGCGCATCTTCCACCGACTGGGACTCGAAGCGCGCTTCCGGAAATCCTTCGTTGTAGTAAAGGGCGAGGATGTTGTCGCGGTCGCTGGAGATGTTGAAGTCCGAAAACGGCTGCCCTTCCGACGACCCAATGACCGAAAGAAGAAAATCCTTCTCCAGCGTGCGGTTGCCTTCCAAGCCGAGAGACGACACCAGCGTCTGCTCGCCTTCCGTGATGCGGAAGCGCACCAATAGGTCGCCTTTCGTGCCGCGGTAGTCCTCCAATTTTTCGGCGTCCACTTTCGCGTCGCGAAACCCGTTGGCGATGTACATCTGCAGGATGCTGTCCGCATCCGCTTCTAGCAATCTGCGGCTGTAGCGTCCGTGCGAAGTGAAGGTGGCCGGCTGCAGGCGCAGTCGATCGCGCAACAGCGGCGTGCTGAAGTACTGATTGCCGGTGAACTCGATGCCGATCAGCTTGCGCTGCGGCCCGCGCTCCACGTTATAGGTAATCACTTGAAATCCGGTCTTGTTGTCTTCGCTCCGCTGGTAGAAAACCTGCGAATCAAAGTAGCCTTGCGACTCCAGATAATCGCGGATGTTGCGCCGCCCTTCTTGCAGCAGGTCTTCGTCCACCGCGCCTTCCTGATAGATGGGCAGCAGCGCGCGCAGCCGCCGGCTGGAGATCTTCGCGCCTTTTACCTCCACGCGGATCTGTAGTCCGGGCGTAACCTCCAGCGTGACCGGCACGGTGTTGCTGGCAGCGTCGTAGCCTTCGCGGCGCACGCTCACCCGCGCGCTCAAGTGCCCGTGGCCGACCATGTACTTGCGCAGGCGTTCCGCCGCATGATCGAGCGTCAACGCGGTGATTTCTTTCCCGGGTTTGAGTTTCGCGCGCCGCAGAAGATCCGTTCCCGCCTCGGCCGACGCCGCGCCCTGCTGCGTCACTTCACCGATGCGCGCGCGGGCGCCCGGCGTCACGCGGACGAGAAGGTCCATCTGCTGCGTCGCGGGAGTTTCCTTGCGCTCCACGTCCAGCGTGGCCTGATGAAATCCGTCATCGCTCAACGCCTGTTGCAGGCGTTCCAGCGCCTCGCGCAACGCCCGCTCGCGAAAGGCTTCTCCCAGCCCTAATTGCAGCGCGGCCAGCGCCTGGCTTTCGCTGGGCGGTTCCTTGAGCCCGGATACGTGTACGCTGTTCACGTAAAAATTCGGCTGGACCACAAAATCCAGGCACACTCCGCCAGCCACGTTCGCGGCTTCCGCGCGCACGTCCGCGTAGCGCCCGCTGCGATAGAGTTGCCGCAGGCTCTCGCGCACCGCTTCGCTGTGGTAGCTTTGACCGGCTTGCTGGGCAAGGTCCGCGGGATTTTCCATAATCACTTCCCCGCTTTCGCTCACCACGCGCACCGCAACGACGCGTTGCTCTTCAAAATGGGCCGTGTGCTGTTCCGCCGCGATGGCTGGAGATGATGCAGGCGGCGTCGGCGACTGCGGCGCCTGCCGAG
>DASYRO010000534.1:0-3006 GCA_036004385.1 Candidatus Acidiferrales bacterium | reverse complement strand
CGATTGCCATTTCGCTGGTGCTGGTGGGACTGACGGCGTGGGCCGCGGCGCTGCAACATCATCGCGGCGGTCAGGTGGACTGGAAGGGCGGTTTTCTTTTTGCCGCGTGCGGCGCGCCAGCGAGTTTTCTGGGCGCGTATTTTTCGAATCGCCTGTCCGGCACGTGGTTGATGCTTCTCTTTGGCGGGCTGATGATGGTCGCGGGCGTGGCCATGTACCGCCGGAAGTTGGCGGACGCGACAGAGCGAGGCAAGAAGAATCTGGTTGTCTTCGCAGCCTGCGGCGCTGGCGTGGGTTTTCTGACGGGATTTCTCGGCATCGGCGGCGGATTTCTGATCGTGCCCGCGCTGGTGCTCTTTCTCGGCGAGCCGATGAAATCGGCCATCGGCACTTCCCTGTTCGTCATCGGAGCCAACTGCGCCATCGCACTGTGGGGCCATCGCAGCGCGCTGCACATGAACTGGAACCTTGTGCTCCCGCTGGGCGGCGCGGCGCTTGCCGGGACGTTTGTGGGCGTCGCGGCGTCCCACCGCTTTAACGCCGCGCAATTGAGAAAAGCCTTCGCGGTGTTCATTGTGTTGCTGGGAGCGTGGATAGTGGCAAAGAATTTGTGATTGGCGATTTGTGATTGAGCGATTTCAGAATCGGGCGAGATTGTAAATCCGCGGATCCCGAAATCACTCAATCACAAATCACCAATGGTTTAATTCAACTGTTAACGTCGCCACAAAGAACACGTCAATTGACGTGAGAGGTGAACATGCGACCCAGGACCAAATGGCTGCTGCTGATCCTGGTGGCGCTGGCCGCGGGTATCCAATTCGTGCGGCCGGCGCGGACGAATCCGCCGGAAGAGTTTTCCAGAACAATCTTCGCCGACCAAGCCGTGTGGGCAGGCGCGCCGAAGAGCATCGAGCGCGCATGCATAGACTGCCACTCCAGCCGCACGCGTTGGCCGTGGTACTCCAATGTGGCGCCTTCGTCCTGGCTGGTGGCGGACGACGTGGCTGAAGGCCGCGAACATTTCGACATGTCCAACTGGGGCACGTACACGGTGTCGCGCAAATCCGCGCTGCTGGAAGACATCAGCAAGCTCGTCAAGGCACATTCCATGCCGCTTCCCATCTACATCCCGCTGCATCCGGAAGCCAAGCTGACCGATCAGGAACGCGAAGAAATCGCCGCATGGGCCGACGGCGCGCGCGCGCGGCTGGAATCGCAATCGCGGAAATAGGTCTTAGGAGAGATCCTTCGCTGCGCTCCCTTCGCGTGCGCTCAGGGCAAGCAGGATGACGACGTTACAAATTGAATGGGCCGAGGGGGATTCGTTGCGAAGCGATGTGCAGCTGGCCGGCGAAAGCTTTTCCGTGCGAGCGGCGGCGCAGGGCTTCTTCGGCGCAGATGCGCGCGACGTCGGGGTTGTTGTTGGTCTCCGAGAGATGCGCGAGCACGAGGTGGCGCGGCTGCGCGTCAAAGGTTTCGTCATCGGCGAGGTATTCGCTCACCGAGTGATTCGATAAGTGCCCGGTGCGGCTCATGACGCGCTGTTTGATGTGCCACGGGTAGGGACCCACCTTCAGCATTTCCACGTCGTGATTCGATTCCAGGACGAGCAGGTCCGCGCCGCGCAGGTGCTGCTTCACCAGCTCGGGCAGGTAGCCGAGGTCGGTGACGATGGCCACCTTCAGTCCGCCGGATGAAAAGGTGAAGCCGAGCGGGTCCACGGCGTCGTGCGGAATGGCGAAGGCCACGACGTCAATATCGCCGATGCGGAAGCGCTGGCCGGCGCGAATGTGCTCGACGCGGTCCATCCGCGGCGTTTTGCCGTTGGCAAGGATGCGCTCGACTTCATCGAGCGTCGGCTGTGTGGAATAAATCGGCGCGCGCCATTTTCCAGAAAGCTGCATGAGCCCGGCGCAGTGGTCGGTGTGTTCGTGGGAAATGAGGATGCCGTCAAGCGACGCCGGCGCGGCGCCCATCAGGGCAAGGCGGCGCAGCGTTTCGCGTTTGGAGAGACCGGCGTCAATCAGCAGGCGCGTGCGCGCAGTTTCCAGCAACGTGCAGTTGCCCGAGCTGCCCGACGCCAAAATGGAGACCCGCAACGAAATACCGCACCCCGAAAAGTGTAGGAACGATGATGGCAAAGCGCCGCGCGCGCGTCAATCGAGAAAGCGGTATTGACCCGCCGGAGCGACCGGATTGGGAAGTTCGCGGCTACTTGGGATGCGACATGATGTCGTGCAGTAAACAGACCTCGCCTTCGAGACTGAAATAGAAGCGCCAGCTCCGCGTGACCCGCGCCTGCCAGATTCCTCTGCTTGCATCGTACTTCTTGACGCGCAAGGACGGGTGGCGCGGATTCTGGAGAAGTAGTTGCACTTGCTTGTCAAATGCGTTCTGGATTGCGGACGGAGCAGCCAAGTAGGAACGGCGAAAGCGGTCGGAGTAGTAGATCCTCATTCTAGGCGGCGCGCTTCGCGGCTTTGCGGGCTTTCTTTCTCACGCGGCGGAGAGAAGAAGTCAGCTCCGCGGCGGAATGAAAAGGACCGTACGAGCGCCCCTTTCTGAAGTCCTCGAAACTCTCCTCGAGTCGGCGGTCAGTCAAGGATTTGGGGCTGAGCGTAATTTTCCCTTTTTCGATGCGCGCCTCGAGCCAGTCACCAACCGCCAGCCCCGCACGTCTGCGTATAGCGGCTGGCAGCGTAACCTGGAACTTATCCTTGATCCTGACGATAGCCATAGTAAGTTGGAAAGTTGGAAATTCCAACTTTGCTAAATATACCAGTCTGGCGGGAACCCGTCCACATTCGCGCGAGATTCCAGCTAGCGGGGGCAACCCTGGACAGGCGCGGACGCCTGTCCCACACCTACTGCACGTTGAGCGTGATGGTGACGAAGCGCTGGGTCGAACCGCCCGCGCTGCCGAGAATCGTGACAGTGTAGGCGCCGGTCGGCGTGCCCGGGTTGCCGCCACCTCCCCCACCCCCCCCCCCCCCCCCCCCACCC
>DASYRO010000533.1:0-2234 GCA_036004385.1 Candidatus Acidiferrales bacterium | reverse complement strand
GTTGATTCACAAATCCACATGCGACGCGAACCAAGAAACACGTCGGCTCGCTCAGGAGGCATTGGCAAGCCTTCGGGCGAAATGGAATTTCTCGCTCGTCCGCCTCGATTCCGTGCAGGAGGGTTTGGTGGATGAGGCAGTGCGCCGCATACTGTCAAACCGACCTCATGCCCACCGAAGAACGAAACGACGCGACCATCATCGCTGAATCTGCCCTTCTGAACAGCATTCTGCTGGTTTCAAATGATTCTCATCTTCTCGGGCTGGACCATCGGCGGCTCGGTCTGCTTTTCCGCGAGCTTGACTTGCCAGTGCCTTTGATTGTTTCTCCCAACGAAATAGTTCGCAAATTTTACCGTTAATTATGCGCTGGTCCCAAACATTAATTCCCACGCTCAAGGAAACTCCCGCGGAAGCGGAAATCATTTCGCATAAGCTGCTGCTGCGCGCCGGGCTCATCCGCAGGCTTACCGGCGGTCTTTACACGTTCCTGCCACTTGGTCTGCGCGCGGTGCGCAAGGTGGAGCAAATCGTGCGCGAAGAGATGAATCGCACGGGCGCGCTGGAGGTCCTGATGCCCGCGTTGCAGCCGCCGGAAATCTGGCAGCAGAGCGGCCGCTACCAAACAGCCAGCGAAGTCCTTTTTAAAGTGAGGGACCGCGCGCGCAAGGAATGGGTGCTCGGACCAACGCATGAAGAAGTCATCACCACGCTCGTGGCGGGCGAAGTGAATTCGTATCGCCAACTGCCGAAAAGTTTTTACCAGATTCAAACGAAGTTCCGCGATGAAATCCGTCCGCGCTTCGGCCTGATGCGCGCCAAGGAGTTCATCATGAAAGACGCCTACAGCTTTGATGCCACCGACGAGGCGGCGCAGGCGAGCTATCGCAGGATGTATGATGCCTACGCGCGCATCTTTCAGCGCTGCGGTTTGAAGACGATTGCCGTCGAGGCCGATAGCGGCGTGATGGGCGGAAAGTTTTCGCACGAGTTCATGGTGCCGGCGGAAACGGGCGAGAACGAAGTCGTCTTCTGCGAGAAGTGCGGCTACGCGGCGAACGTGGAAAAGGCAACAAGCCGTTTCGCCCACAGCGCCGTTTCGGCCACGCCCGGCGCGGCCATCGAAAAATTTCCCACGCCCGGCATCGTTACGATCGAGGCGCTGGCCCATGCTCCGCACAACGTTCCGGCCGAGCGTCAAATCAAAACGCTGGTTTACCTGGCCGAGAGCAAGCCCGTCCTGATCCTGCTGCGCGGCGACGATCAACTCAACGAAGCCAAGCTCGCCGGCACATTGCGCACGCCGACGTTTCGTCCGGCCGAATCGGCAGAAATCTTTTCCGCGCTGGGCGCGCATCCGGGCAGCCTCGGCGCGGTGGGCGTTACGCAGTTTGCGGTTTACGCCGACGAGCGATTGCGCGGCGCGGTGGATATGACCACCGGCGCGAACGAAGATGGCTTCCACCTGCGCAACGTGGCGATGGGACGCGACATTCAGGCGACGCACTGGGCTGAGTTGCGCGTCGTGCGGGCAGGGGAGGAGTGCCACGCTTGCGGCGAGCCGCTCAAAGTGCAGCGCGCCATCGAAGTGGGCCATGTCTTCAAGCTCGGCACCAAATACAGCGAGGCGTTCAACGCGTTGTTCCTCGACGAAGCCGGCCAGCGGCGGCCCGCAATTATGGGCTGCTACGGCATCGGTGTGACGCGCACGCTGCAGGCCGTGATCGAGCAGAGCCACGACGAGCACGGCATTATTTGGCCGCTCAGCGTTGCGCCGTACACGGTTTGCATCACGCCGTTGAACGTGGCGGCGGACAATCCGGGCATGAAGCTGGCGGAAAAGATTTATGCCGACCTGCTCACACGCGGGGTGGACACGATTCTGGATGACCGCGACGAACGGCCTGGCGTGAAATTCAAAGACGCCGATTTGGTCGGCTTTCCAATTCGCGTGAGCATCGGGGAAAAATCGCTGGCGCGCGGCGAAGTGGAAATCAAACCGCGAGGCGGCGCGTTGATTCCGGTGAAGGCCGAAGAGGCGGCCGAAAAAGTTTTGCTGCGATTGAAGCAAGCCAATGTGTAGCCGGAAGTCGTGCCGCGACGTGACGCTCATTAACCCGCCCGTGAGCGGCGACCTTACCGTATCGGCGGCGCCGGCGGCGGAATGATTGTAACGCCGCTGCCGACGGGAATGAACACACCCGCCGCTCCGGCGGGTTTTCTGACAATGGCTG
>DASYRO010000532.1:0-7281 GCA_036004385.1 Candidatus Acidiferrales bacterium | reverse complement strand
CAGTATGGCTTCGCGAATTTCGTGGATGTCGCCGCCCGTCGAGAGGTCCATTACAGTGTCGGCGCCAAAGTGGACAGCCGTGTGCAGCTTCTGAAGTTCTTCGTCGATATTCGAAGTCACGGCCGAGTTCCCGATATTCGCGTTGATTTTGCAGAGCGAGGCCACGCCGATAGCCATCGGCTCCAGCTCGGGATGATGGATGTTGGCAGGAATAATCATGCGGCCGCGCGCCACTTCATCGCGAATCAGTTCTCCGGAAAGCTTTTCGCGGAGCGCGACATATTCCATTTCTTCCGTAATAACGCCCTTACGCGCATAGTGCATCTGCGAAAAATTGCCGTTGCCATTCTCACCCTCGCGACGGGCAATCCACTCGGCCCGGGGCTGGGGGACGCTGTGTCCGTTGTTACCATTCGTAGGAGTGCCACTCGTAGCAGCCATAAACCAACACCACCTTGCGGGAAATTGGATGAATCTCGATTATACGCCGCGACTTGAAAGGGAATCCCGCGACGAACTCTCGCATTTGACTCTCGTAGCGCCGGCGTCCCGCCGGCTCTTGCGAATTTTGTTACTCTGCGGGCAGCCGACGGGACGCGGGCGCTACGAGATCACGCCAGCTCCCCTGAAGGTATGTTATTTCTGTAGAGGCCAACAGAATTAGTACCGCCTGGATCGTCCATGAGCGGGTGCCAGTTCCGGAGGATTTTCATGGATCGTCGCGAATTCCTGCAGCTCAGCAGCATGGCCGCACTGAGTTTGTACGCTAGCCGCTTGCAAGCATTGCAAACGGGAAGTTCAGCCGTGCGGACAGGCCCGGCCCAAAAAGTCGCGATCCTGGGAGCGGGAATCTCTGGTCTGGCGGCCGGTCTGGAACTTGTAAAAGCCGGACACGACGTCACCATCCTCGAAGCACAATTACGTCCCGGAGGCCGCGTCTACACGCTCCGTGCGCCATTCTCGGATGGCTTATATGCCGAAGCCGGTGCGGGCCGGATCCCCATAACACACACTCTTACGCTCGATTATGTGAAACGTTTTAAGCTGGAACTGGATCCGTTCTTTCCGCAATCCGGTGCAGATGTCTTTCTGTGGCGGGGCCAGCGGCAAGTCGTGCCTCACGGTCAAGATCCGGATCTGACGCATCTGAATGTGAATCTCACAGCGGAAGAGCGCATGGTCGGCTTCGGCGGTCTAACAAAAAAGTATCTGCAGTCGCTACAGGAGAAAGTCCGCGCTCTTCCCGCGGGCGCGTGGCCACTCCCTTCGCTGGCCGAGATGGGCGAGATCAGCCTGGGCGATTACCTCCGCCAACAGGGCGCCTCTGTGGACGCGATCCTCTATCTCTCTCAGGGATTCGACACCGACTCATTGCTCGATTTTGTTCATGATTCCGTTAGCCACGCTGTTCCAATGATGTGGAAGATCCGCGGCGGCAACGATCTCCTGCCGCACGCTATGGCGGACGCGCTGCGCGACAACATCCGTTACGGCGCGGTGGTAGCGCGCATCGCGCAAACGCCAACAAATGTGGAAGTCACTTTCGCCAACGCAGGTTCCCATCACACGCTGGTGGCGGACCATGTGATCTGCGCTCTCCCGTTCACTGTCCTACGCGGGATCGAGGTACATCCCCAATGGTCGGTGAATAAAGCATTTGCCATCGAGAACGTTTACTTGTCACCGGTAACCCGCGCATACGCGCAAACCAAAAGTCGCTTCTGGGAGGCCGATGGCCGCAATGGATTCGCTACGGTGGACCAGCCTATGGAGATCTGGAGTCCTACATATAACCAGCCGGGCAAGCGCGGCATTGTGCTGTCCTATACCTACGAAGATCTAGCGAGAGAATATTCCGCCATGAGCGAACTGGCACAGGTGCAGCGGTCGTTAGATCTTTTCGAGCAAATCCATCCTGGGATGCGCCAGAATTTCGAAGGCGCCGCCACATGGTCCTGGCTGAACCACCCTTTTTCCAAAGGAGCTTTCATGGTCACTAAACCAGGACAATTTCGCACTGTGGTTCCATATTTGGCCACACCGGAAGGCCGCATCCACTTTGCTGGCGAGCACACCTCGCCATGGCCAGGATGGATCCAGGGCGCGCTCCATTCCGGACTGCGGACAGCACGGGAAATTGCTGCGCCCTCCTGATGGGTAGACACGTTCTAACCTCTTCGCAGCTTGCCCGTCTAATCGCCAAGGCCTAGAATCACCAGTCTGCCCAGATGAGGTCACTCATGCGGTTTTACTTTCTCCTATTCGTCTGTCTATTGCTCGTCAGCGCTGGTTTCGCCCAATCCGCTACCGCCACCAAACCTGCAGTTGGGTTCAGCATCGACAACATTGATAAAGCTGCCGATCCTTGCGTCGATTTCTACCAGTACGCCTGTGGTAATTGGCTGAAGCAGACAGAAATTCCCGCCGACCAGACCGAGTGGGTGAGCTTTGTCGAACTGTACGAGCGGAACCTGGTAACGGAACGCGACATTCTGGAAAAAGCATCGGCCAACGATCCGAGCCGGAGCGCCATCGATCAGAAGATTGGCGATTACTACAACTCTTGCATGGACGAAAAGGCCGCAGACGCAAAGGGGGTGTCGCCGCTCAAGCCTGACCTTGACCGCATCGCGGCAGCTCCAGACAAACCTGCCCTTATCGATGCGATTGCTCGGGTGCATCTGATCGGACCCAATCCGTTGTTCAACTTCTACTCGTCTTCGGATTTACATAACGCGGAGCAGGTGATTGCCTACATTGATCAGGGCGGTTTGTCGCTGCCCGATCGCGATTACTACATCAAGGACGATGCCAAGATGACCGAGATGCGCAAGCATTTGGTTGACTACGCCACCGAGATGTTCACTCTGGCGGGCAAGTCACCGCAGCAGGCGGCCGATTCCGCGCAGACGGTTCTGCGGATCGAAACTGCCCTGGCCAAAGCTTCGATGGATCGCACGTTGCGCCGTGATCCCAAGAACCGCGATCACAAGATGAGCAAAGATCAGGCGGTCAGCCTGGCTTCCAATTTCTATTTCAATCGTTATTTCGCGGCGGCCGGTGCGCCTGCTTTTTCCGAGCTGAATGTTTCGAATCCAGACTTCTTCAAGCAAGTGAATGGCGTGGTCGAGTCCGAATCCCTGGACGCGTTGAAGACTTATGTGAGCTGGCACCTGCTGAATAATGCGGCCCCCTGGCTGTCCAAGCCATTTGTGGACGCAAACTTTAAGATGCAGAAGCACTTGACCGGGCAGGATGAAATTCAGGCGCGTTGGAAACGTTGCGTCGATTCGACCGATGGCGCGCTTGGCGAGGCACTAGGCCAGAAATACGTCGAACTGACTTTCGGCGCGGATGGCAAGCAGCGCATGTTGAAGATGGTGGATGCGTTGGAGATATCGCTTAATCAGGACATCCACAGTCTGCCATGGATGAGCGAAGACACAAAAAAGCAAGCTAAGCTTAAGCTGGATGCGATTCGCAATAAAATCGGCTATCCCGATGTGTGGCGCGACTACAGCTCTCTCAAAATCGAGCGCGGCGATCTGCTGGGGAACTATCTGCGAGCCAACGAATTCGAATCGCGCCGCCAGATCGCAAAGATCGGCAAGCCTCTCGATCGGAAAGAATGGGGCATGACTCCGCCGACAGTGAATGCCTACTACAGCGGCTCGCGCAATGAGATCGTCTTCCCCGCAGGCATCTTGCAGCCTCCGTTCTTCGACAAAAAGATGGATGATGCGGTGAACTTTGGCGGAATCGGCGCCGTGATTGGACACGAACTGACCCACGGCTTCGACGACCAGGGACGCAAATTCGATCCGCAAGGCAATCTGCGCGACTGGTGGACCGAGCAGGATGCCAAGGAATTTGAAACCCGCGCCAGTTGTGTCGCCGACGAATACGGCAACTTCATCGCCGTGGACGACCTTAAGCTGAATGGCAAACTGACCCTAGGTGAGAACACCGCCGACAACGGTGGCGCTCGCATCGCATTGATGGCCCTGCACGAAATGATGAGCCATGATTCCAGCGGGGCCCAGAAGATCGACGGCTATACGCCTGAGCAACGTTTCTTCCTGGGATACGGGCGAGTGTGGTGCGAGAAGCGGCGTCCCGAGTTTTCACGCATGCTGGTGAGTGTGGACCCGCATTCACCAGGCCATTACCGGGTGAACGGCGTGGTGCAGAATATGCCTGAGTTCCAGCAAGCGTGGGGCTGCAATGCTGGACAACCGATGGTGCGCGCAAACGCCTGTCGCGTTTGGTAAGGCGTCAGACAATCGCGCGGGGCCGCTTGACCCGTCACGGGGCAGAGAATAGAGTTTTCTAAGAGCAGTGAGTTGTCTATGTCCAAAGAAACGAGTAAATACCTGAAATTCGGCGGCGCAACCGTCCTTATTCTGCTGGCATTGGCTTATCTGGCGTACACCGGAGTGCAGGAAAGCAAGAGCTACTACGTCACTATCAAAGAGCTGCGCGGAATGGGCGATGGCGCCTACAGCAAGCGGCTGCGGGTTGCCGGAAATGTTGAACCTGGCTCCATCCGGCGGACCGGAACCCGGGTGGAATTCGTACTTATCGAGCAGGACCAAAGTTTGCGGGTCGTGTATAACGGCACCGAAGCGCCCCCGGATACTTTCAAAGACAATTCTCAAGCGCTCGCGGAGGGGAGTTTCGGTCGCGACGGCGTTTTTCAGGCGAAACAGTTGCAAGCGAAATGCGCTTCCAAGTATGCCCCGCAACAGCCCGGCGCGCCCGCGATGGGAACGCCTTCGACGGAGCCGCGAAAGAGCATGACGCAAGTTCAACCGGCCGCGTCGACCCAGTCATCCAATTGACCTCCGGAACGTAGCCCCCGTAAGCGCTAAGCCAAGGCAGAATTCCGAGAAGCCAATATCTGATCTCGTGTTGGCTCACTCGCGCCCGACATTCGTCAGTCCTTCCAGCAGAACGATATCGGAATCGCCCTCGGCTACCGCCGCCAGGATAGAGCGCCCGTCGGATGACCAGGACACGCGGCGGGCAATGAAAGTCGCGCGTTCGCCGAAATCGGTAATCTGACGCCATTTGCCGGTCGTTGTCGAAAGCGCCCAGAGGTTGGTGGTGAACCCGTCGGTGAGTGCCAGCGCCAGCCATTTCCCATCGGGCGACAGCGCGGGATTGATGATCTGCCACATCGGCACTCGCGAGGCTGGAATGCGCGCAACCACGCGGAACGGTCCATCCTCGGGAGTGGCGGCACGGATGTCGAATTCGGGCGTGCCGTCGACCAGCGGCCGCTCCACGGTGTAGAAAATGGTACTGCCATGTAACCCCGTCACGTTACGTAGCCGCTCGGTCCTCACGGTGATAGCTGGCCCACCGTCCACAGACACTTTTTTCATCGCGACATCGGTGGCTGCCGCGCCGCTCGAGGTCGAGTAATACACCCAGCGGCCGTCCGGCGACCAGGCAAGGCCGAGACCGGGGTTCGCAATCTTGCGCAGGTTGCTTCCATCCGAATCTACGAGCCAGATTCCAAACGTGAACCCCTGGTTGCCGCGGGAATAGACGAACGCGATCGTGTGGCCCTCGGGCGACCACACGGGGACGCCCACGGCTACCTTTGGATCGCGCTCGTAAGTTATCTGGCGCAGTCCCCCACTCACGGTGTTCACCACCCACAGATTTGCATGACCGCCGCTGTCGGATAGAAACGCGACCTCTTTGTCGTCGGGGCTGGCCGTAGGGGTGAGGACCTGTCCGGTCTGTCGCGTCACACGAACGCCGCGGCGCACGTTCTCGCTGGGCGAAGCGTCGATCGGGAACTTCCAGATGTCGGTCTGCAGCTTCATGCGGCTGACCAATATTGCGCCACTCTTGGAGATGTCGGGACTCGCATACGACATCTCGCCCGATGCGATCGGCCGGACGCTCTCATCACGCAATGTCACCTGCCACAAACCTAGTGTCGGCAAATAGGGCATCGTGCCGCCGCGGCTTGAACTGTAGACGATGCCCGTGCTGTCGGGCAGCCAGGCGAAACCGCTCATCATGTTGTTGTCATGCGTTAATTGGCGCGGTTTCCCACCAGTTGCCGGTGCCACGAAAATGTCGAACCTTATGCTGTCTCCCCTTTGAAAGGCAATCCATCTCCCGTCCGGCGACCAGCGAGGATACAAGTAGTACATGGCCGCGAACTCGGCGATCACGTCGAATCTGGAACCATCCGTTGGCGAGATAACCAGCTGGATGCCCTCCTTCGACAACCGGAAGAGCGCAAGCCGCCCATCCGTCGGGTTCACGTCAGCACAACCCACGCTGTTGACGTCCCGCCGTGGCACGCCGCCAAGTGCAGGGATCTCCCAGATGCTCCCCTGGACGGTTCCTGATACCGCGGGCGAAAAATACAGGATCGAGCTCGAGTCGGGCGACCAGCGCGGGCACTCGTGATCGACTACATCGCGCGTGATTTGCAGCGGGGCTCCGCCAGCAATGAGTTGCACGAAGACCTGTCGTTTGCCGCCCACGCCGGCGGTGAATGCCACCGACCTGCCGTCTGGTGAAATGGCCGGAGACTCCTCGAGGCCGGGAAGATTCGTGAGACGTATGACGCGAGTATCCGGCGGCGATGGCCTCGCCACCGGCCTTCCGAACCTGTCGCGCGCCGCCCATAGGAAGACGATGGCTATCGCAATTCCGAGCGCCAGCGCCGAGAGTGCCAGGCGGGACCACCGTCGGGACGTCGGCGCTGGAGCCGATTCGGCAGGCGTAGCCATCGCGTCTTCGATCTCGATCCGCGCGTCTGCGATGTCGTGAAGCCGTCGCCTGGCATCTTTCTGGAGACAACGTGTCAGCAAACGTCGGATGCTGCCCGGCGCACTGGCCGGCAGCGACTTCCACTCTGGTTCGGCGCCGACGACGGCGGCGATGGTGTCCGTGGCGGTCTCGCGTGCGAAAACTGGAGAGCCCGTTAACATCTCAAAGAGCACGCACCCGAAGGCCCAGATGTCGGTGCGTTTATCGACCAACTGACCTCGCGCCTGCTCCGGGCTCATGTACGCAGCGGTGCCAAGAATCACCCCTGCGATCGTCCCGCCCGCCGTGATGGTCGGGGACTTCGACAGATCCGGACTGCACCCTTCGGCCGCGCGTGCTTTTGCCAGACCGAAGTCGAGCACTTTGACCACTCCATCGGACGTGATCTTGATGTTGGAGGGCTTGAGATCGCGATGGATAATCCCGGCCCTGTGGGCGGCGTCGAGCGCGTCAGCAATCTGTAGCGCAATGCCCAAAGCC
>DASYRO010000531.1:0-2978 GCA_036004385.1 Candidatus Acidiferrales bacterium | reverse complement strand
TTGTTAGTTTTTACAATCTGTGTAATCTGCGTAATCTGCGGATCACAAGAATGCCAGAAGGCAAAGGTCTTCTCATCATTTACACCGGCCCCGGCAAGGGCAAGACCACGTGCGCGCTGGGCACCGCCTTCCGCGCCGTGGGACAGGGCCTGCGCGTGCTCATGGTGCAATTCATCAAAGGCTCGTGGCACTACGGCGAGCTGGACGCCGCAAAGATGCTCGGCGACGACAAATTCGAAATCCGCGTGATGGGTCGCGGCTTCGTGAAAGTGGGCGGCGCGGAAACCGCCCCGGAAGATATTCGTCTGGCCGAAGAGGCCTGGGAGTTCGCCCGCGCGCAGATGATGAGCGATACGTACGACCTGGTGGTTCTGGACGAGATAAATTACGTCATCAGCTATAAAATGCTGGACGCGGAAAGAGTGGCCGACGCGCTGGCCCGGCGTCCCGAACGGCTGCACGTGATTTGCACCGGGCGCAACGCGCACCCGAAGCTGGTGGAGATCGCCGACCTCGTCACGGAAATGCGCGAGGTCAAGCATCCGTACACCAAAGGCATTCTCGCCCAGCGGGGAATTGATTACTAGGTTGCAGGTAGCAGGTTGCAGGCCGTAGGGGCGCTGCTTGCCGCGCCCAGGTTGTCGTCCTGAGTCCGCCGCAGGCGGACGAAGGATCTCTCTTCGAGTTTCGAACAATGGCGTGGTTTAAACGAGAAAAAAAATCCCTTGAAAGCGTTCCGCCGGACGAGCGCCGCGTGCGCACGGAGGGCATGTGGCTGAAGTGCGACGCCTGCGGCGCGATTCTGTGGAAGAAGGACCTGGAGTCCAACTGGCAGGTCTGCCCGAAGTGCGAGCATCATTTCAAGCTCGCTGCGGTGCGCCGGCTGGAATTGCTGCTCGACGATAATGCCTGGGTCGAGCACGATGCCGCGCTGGCCTCCAACGACCCGCTCGGCTTCGTGGACACCAAGCCGTACAAGTCGCGCCTAAAGGACGCGCAGAAAAAACTGGGCATGGGCGACGCCATCCTCACCGCGCAGGGCAAGCTCAACGGCCGCGAAATCATCTGCTGCTCGATGGAGTTCGGCTTCATCGGCGGCTCGATGGGCGCGGTGGTCGGCGAAAAAGTGACGCGCGCGATCGAGCTGTGCCTCGAGCGGCACATTCCGCTGGTGATTGTGTCGTGCAGCGGCGGCGCGCGCATGATGGAAGGCACCATCAGCCTGATGCAGCTCGCGAAAATCGCCGCCGCGCTGGCGCTGCTCGACGACGCCAAGCTGCCCTACGTTTCCGTGCTCACCGATCCGACCACCGGCGGCGTCACCGCCAGCTATGCCATGCTCGGCGACCTCAACATCGCCGAGCCCGGCGCGCTGATCGGCTTTGCCGGACCGCGCGTGATCGAGCAGACCATCCGCCAGAAACTTCCCGAAGGCTTCCAGCGCTCCGAATTTCTCTTGCAGCATGGTTTCCTGGACGCCGTCGTCCACCGCCGCGACCTGAAAAATTACATCTCCAAGTCGCTCGATTTTTTTCTGGCCTGACGCCTATGTCTCCTTACGTCGGCGTGCTCAGCGACAAAACGGACCTCAAAAATTTCGCCTACGATTTTCGCTCCGGTCTGAAGGAAGAAGACGTGAAGGAGGCTGTGGCCGGCTATCTTCGCCACCGCGGTTTTCACGTGTTCGTCGGCAAACGGCTGGAGCGCGGCCCCGACATCCGCGCCAGCCGTTTGCATCGCCGCCTGCTCATTGAAGCCAAGGGCGAGCCGCGCCTTCCGCAAGCGTTCACCGAGCATTTCCTCACTGCCCTGGGACAGCTTTTCATGCGCATGAACTCTCCCGGATATATATACGCGCTCGCGCTGCCCGCGCATCGCGCCTTCGTGCGCATGATCGAGGACTTTCCCAATCACGCGCGTCACACCATCCCCATCAGTTTTTATCTCGTCCGCCCCGGCAACGAGAAGAACCCGCCGGAAGTCGGCTGCTTCCCCTACGACGCCGTGTGAATTCTTTATAGAACGCCGCGAAGCGCGACCCGCTCTGCCGAAGGCGCAGTTTCTTGCCCGCGGCGCTGTCTGCTGCGCCGCAAGGGTCTTCTTGAAATTCCCGGCATGCGATTGATGGTTATCCCTGATTTGCACGCGGGTGCGCTAGAATTGTCTGTTCCATGAATTACGAAGATTCTGTTCGCTATATTCTCTCCCTCGGCCGCGAGCTAGCCGCGCCGCGCCAGCCTGCGCCATCGAAAGCCTCCGGCACTGCCGCGCAGAAATTCGACCTGCGCAATATTTCCGTTCTCGCCGACCGCATGGAGAATCCGCAGCGCGCGTGCCCGTGCGTGCACGTCGCGGGGACGAACGGCAAGGGCTCCACCGCGGCCATGCTGGAATCCATCCTGCGCGCGGCGGGCTTGCGCACCGGCCTGTACACCTCGCCGCACCTAGTGCGCATCAACGAGCGCATCCGCGTGGCCGGCGAAGAAATTTCGGATGCCGATTTTGCCGCCACGTTTTCCCGCGTGCAGGCGTTCATCGAGGTTTTGCTCGCGTCCGGTTCGCTCGCCGCGCATCCGACCTTTTTCGAGTGCCTCACGGCCATGGCCTTCGATTATTTTGGAAACGGTTGTCATCCCGAGTCCCGAATGCATCGGGACGAGGGATCTGCTTTTCCTTCGGATGAGGGGCGCCGCGGCCCCGTGGACTTCGCCATCTACGAAGTGGGCATGGGCGGGCGGCTGGACGCGACGAACATCGTCACGCCGGAAGTCGCCGTCATCACGCAGATTGATTTCGACCACGAAAGTTTTCTCGGGCACAGCATCGAAGAAATCGCCGCGGAAAAAGCGGGCATCATTAAGCCCGGCGCGTGGGTGGTTTCCAGCGCGGAGCGCGCGGAGGCCCGCGCTGTCATTGGCCGGCGCTGCGCCGCTCAGGATGCTCGCCTCATCGAAGTGGACGAAATCTTCCGCATCGAG